>CANBZE010000375.1 GCA_947373775.1 Alphaproteobacteria bacterium | reverse complement strand
CCACATCGCCATTTTCCGGCGAGTCCGGCGCGGCCGGCAGCCAGATGGTGATGGTCAGTCCTTCCTGCTGCCCATTGGCGGCGGTGATGGTGCCGCCATGCGCCAGGATGGCACGCTTGGCGATGGCAAGGCCCAGGCCATAGCCGTGGCCGCTGCCCGGATCGCCGCGGAAAAAGGGATCGAACAGCGACTTGAGCTGTTCCGGCTTCGCGCCGGGGCCCTGGTCGCGGATGGTCAAGGTGGTGCCGGCCTGGCTGGACTCCATCTCCAGTGTGATGGTCTCGCCGCTGCGGGAGAAGCGCAGGGCGTTGCGCACGATATTCTCGATGGCGCGGCTGATCAGCTTGCCGCTGCCCACGATCAGCGCCTCGTGATCGGGGTGTTCGGGATTGGCGGCGAACCGGATCTCCACGCCCTTGCCTTGCGCCTCGAAGCGCGCATCGTCGGCGACCATGCGCGAGACTTCCGAGACGAAGAAATATTCGTCAGACGTTGTGGCGCCGCTTTCGATCTTGGACAGGGTCAGAAGCTCGCCGACCATTTCCTCCAGCTTGTCGGCTTCCTTGCCGATCCGCTCCAACGACTGGGCTTCCTTTTCCGGCGACTGGCGGGCCAGCGCGATGGCCAGGTGCAGCCGCGCCAGCGGCGATCGCAATTCGTGGCTGATATCCGCCAGCAGCCGGTCGCGCGACGCCACCAGCTCTTCCAGCCGCGAGGCCATCCGGTTGAAATCGGTGGCCAGGTCAGCCACTTCGTCCTGGCGCCGGAGCCAGCCTGGTCCCAGCCGCACTTTCAAATCACCTGCCGCCAGCCGGCCGAACGCCGCGCGAATGCGGCGGATGGGAACGATCATGAATATCGACAGCAAGGCGCTGAAGATAAAGACGCCGATCAAGCCGCTGTAGAATGTGTGGGGACCCATGTCCAAAGGCAGCGGCGGCGAGACATAGCCGTTGAACTGCGTCACGCGATATACGATAGCGAAGCGCTGGCCCCTGGAATCCTGCACCACGCTGGAATAGACGCCATGCACCGGGTCACGCGGCGGCTGGGCGCGCGCCGCGATGGGGCTGACCGTCAGATATTCGCGGGTGTTGGCCGGCCAGGTCTTGAATTCCCTGCGAAAGGCCGCCTCACCGCCCAGCCGGATGACGCTGCGGGCGCCGGCCATCGCGGTTTCGGCCTGGGCCGATGTCGAACGGCTGGGGCTTTGGCTCAGCAGCGCATCGGCCAACCAGACGAAATAGGACACGACAATGAAGCTGACGCAGACGCTGAGAAAAAGCTTGAGAAATAGCGGCCGTCTCATCGCGTCACCCTGAGCCGGTAGCCCACGGCGCGCACGGTTTCGATCTCGATCGCCTTGCTGGACGCCGCCAGCAGCTTCTTGCGCAGATTGCTGACATGGACATCGATGCTGCGGTCATAGGGTTCGCGCTTGCGGCCCAGCACGCTGAGCGACAGCTCATCCTTGGTTGCCACCGCCTCGCGGTTGCGCAGCAGGGCTTCCAGCAGGTCGAACTCGCAAGTGGTGACCTCAAAGGGCTGGCCGTCGAAACTGACTTCGCGCCTGGCCGGCACCAGGCGCAGCTTGCCCGCCGCGAAATGCTGCGCCGGCTGCATATTGGCGCCGGGCTTGCGGCGCAGCACCGCCTTCAGCCGTGCCAGCAACTCGCGCGCATAATAGGGCTTGGCGATATAGTCATCGGCGCCCATTTCAAGCCCGGCGACGCGCTCATCCTCGGCGCCCTTGGCGGTAAGCATGATCACCGGCACCGCACTGGACAGGCGTATGCGCTGCAGGGTTTCGATGCCACTGATATCGGGCATCATCACGTCCAGAATGACGGCATCCAGGTCGGGGTCCAGCGCCGCCAACGCGCCGTCGGTGCCGTTGAAGGCGGCGGTGGTCTCGAACCCCTCGCCCCGCAGGAACTCGGTCAGCATCGCGGTCAACGCCGCATCGTCATCGATCAAAAGGACTTTGGGATGGGCCGGGGTCTCTTGTGTCACCACGGCCTCCTATTTCTCATAGGGCACGATGTGCCACACGCCGTCTTCGCCATCGCCATGCGGCTCGTTCGGCCTGTCATGGAAGAAGGTGTAGACCGGATGGCCGCGATAGGCCCATTGCATGCGGCCGTCATCGCGGCGCACCACCGTCCATTCCCCCACCGTCTTGGCGGAGGCCGGGGCATAGACCGGCGGACGGGCGCCGATGCAGGTTTCGTTGCAGGCGGATTTGCCGTCCTTGTCCAGGTCGTAGATGTACAGCCGCTGGCTACCGGGGAAACGCCGATAGACAAAGCCCTTGTCGCCTTCCTGGGACAGCGCGACTTCGGTCGGATAGGGCAACGCTTCATCGAAAGCCGCCAGCGCGGGTGCGGCCATGCTGAGCAAAATCGCGGTGACGGCACAGGCGGGCAATGTCACCGGCCTGGTTGTCATTGCCTCTCCGCGGCCGCCACCTTGGTCGGTGTTTCGGCCTGAACCTGGTTCTGCGGCTTGGCCGGCTGTGCCGCGGGCGGCGTAGCCGGCGCGACCGTGCCGCGGCGGCGGCGCATCCAGGGCGGAATGCCGTCCTTGTCCTCATTGGCGTAATGGGGACGGTCCAGGGTCTTGATGAAGAAGTCCTTGCTGGGCAGGTCGGCAATGTCATGCTCGAACGAGCCGACGGCAGCTTCGGTCGTGCCCGGCGGCACCGGCTGCGGCACGCGGGTTTCGATGCCCCGGATGGTGTTGGCCTTGATGGCGAGGAACGCCTGCATGCGCTCTTCGTCCAGTATAAGCTTGGGAACTTCCATCTTGGAATTTTCCGGGTCGACCACATAAGCCGAAGCCAGCTTGATGCGATAGACCGACGAGATGCCGTCATTCCTGCCGGTCTTGGGATTGTACATGCCGTCGGCGTTGCGGCGCAGGGCGTAGTAGAGCGAGACATGGTCTTCATGCTCGCGGATGCCCTGCTGGCCGCCGTCCTGGGCGAAGGTGTTCTCGGTATAAAGCTCGCGCCAGTCGCGATAGCCG
>CANBZE010000374.1 GCA_947373775.1 Alphaproteobacteria bacterium | reverse complement strand
AAAATCCGCGCTATATTAAGACCGTCTGGGGAGGCGGGTACATCTTCGCGATGGACCCCGAAATGGCATGACGGCGAATATCGCCGCGAGCCGAAAAGGGCTGTGATGCGTTTCAGATTCTGGCCAAGCACGCTGCGGGTCCAGCTGATCCTGGTGGTCGCCGGCGCCGTCGCGATATCCAATATCGCCGTGGCCTTTTATTTCTACACGAATAGCGAGGCCCAGACCCGCAATTTCAGCAATGAACGCATGGTCGACCGCGCCGTGGCGGTTGCCGCCACGGCCAGCCAGGTGACGCCGGATTCGCGCCTGGTGGTGATGCGCTTCATGAGTCAACAGTATGTGCGCTTCCGCGAGATAAGAGCCGGCTACGACACCAAGCCCATGACGGCGGAGGAAGCGGCGTTCGCCAAGCGCATCGCCGACGCCCTGCCCGATCACCATCCGCGCAAGAAGGCGGTGATCGTCCATCTGCATGAGGTGCTCGCCAATATCCCCGAAGAGCTGCGCCCATTTAACGCCTCCGCCGCCAAAACCGGCATGGATGTGGTCCAGACCATCGTGCCCATCGATGCGCACAGCGTTGTGAGCGGGGTGCTGCTGCGGCCGACACCGGCCTGGCCGATCGAGATCATGATCGCCGCCCTGATCGCGGTGGTGGCGGCTTCGGCAGGCGCCGCCTTCATGGCCCGTCGGGTGGTGCGTCCGCTTTCGGAACTGACCAACGCCGCCGCCAAGGTGGCGGTGGGCACCGACGCCCCCCATGTGAACGAAGAAGGTCCGGCGGACGTGCGCAATGCCGCCATCGCCTTCAACGCCATGGCCGCCAAGGTCACCCGCACCCTGGAAAGCCAGCGCCATCTGTTGTCGGCGGTGGGCCATGACCTGCGCACACCTTTGACCGCCATGCGCATCAACCTGGAATTCGTCGAGGATGAAGAGCTGCGCGACGGGTTGATGCGCAACCTGGATGAACTCCAGGCCCTGACCGAGCAGGTGCTGGCGGCCGCCAAGGGCGCCGGCGGCGAGAAGCCGCGCCAGGTGGACCTGTCGGCGCTGGTGGAAAGCCTGTGCACCGACCTCGACGAAATGGGCGAGCCGGTGAACTGGAATAACCATTCGCCCGCACCCATCTCCTGTCGCCCCAACGAGATCAAGCGCGCCGTCCGCAACCTGGTGGAGAATGCCGTCGCCTATGGCCACAAGGCCAATGTGCGGATCAGCGATACCGCCGACGGCTATGACGTGCTGGTCGAGGATGAAGGCCCGGGCATTCCCGAGGACGAACGCCAGCGAGTGTTCGAACCCTTCGTGCGGCTGGAAAGCTCGCGCAACGAAGCCACTGGCGGCACCGGGCTGGGCCTGACCCTAGTCAAGGCCATCGCCGAGGGTCATGGCGGCGCGGTGAAGCTGGAGAACCGGCCGGGCGGCGGTTTGCGCGCCCGCATGCACCTGCCCAAGCTGGCGGCTACCGCCTAGTTGCTGCTGGCTACACCGGGCACCCCTTTCCGACAAAAGTGCTATCTTCCCAAAGGCTTTGACTTTGACCTTGATGTGATCTCTGAAGCACTCCGATGACGGATGATCCCCTCTACCGGCGTGAGATCCTGCGGCTGGCGGCTGACGCCACCGGCGCTGGGCGCCTGCCCGCGGCCGATGCCGCAGGCACCGCCCACAACCCCGCCTGCGGCGATCGGGTGACGGTAGAGCTGGCGCTGGCGGATGGCCGGGTCACGGCACTGGCCCATGCCTCCCAGGCCTGTGTCCTTACCCAAGCTTCGGCCGCCCTGCTGGCCGGGGCAGCGCCGGGGCTGACAAGGGCCGAGCTGGCGGCGCTGGCCGACCGGGTGCGGGCTTTCCTGAAGGGCGCGCCGGCGCCTGAGGGTTTTGGGGTGTTTGACGGGGTGGCGGGCCATGCCGGACGGCATGTCTGCGTGCTGTTGCCCTTTGAGGCTGCCCTGACGGCTTTAAAGGCGACCGAACCAGGTGCCGAACGGCCCCAGGATCAGACGGCGTCCTGACAGACTTGCCCTTCCGGTCCCCAACTCCAACGGCGTCGCATCACCCGGCAGGTCGAAACTCGCGTCACCTTCGCCCAGGTTGAAGACGCAAACGAACTTCTCTCCGCCGCCTTCACGCACGAACACCAAGCCGCCCGGCAAAAGCGTCAGGCTGCCGTCACGCAAGGCGGGATGGGCATGCCGCGCCGCCGCCAGCTGGCGCGTGCAAGCCAGCACGGAATCCGGATCACTCTCCTGCACCGACACCGCCAGCGCGCGATGCTCCTGTCCCAAAGGCAGCCAGGGCGCGCCGCTGCTGAAACCCAGGTTGGGCGCATCCGCGTCCCAGGGCATGGGCGTGCGGCAGCCATCGCGGCCCTTGAATAGCGGGTAATAAAGGTCGCCCACCGGGTCCTTGAGCTGGTCGCGCCGCAACGTGACTTCCGGCAGGCCTAACTCCTCGCCCTGATAGAGCAGCAAGGTGCCGCGCAATGCGAACAGCAGCGCCAGCATCGCCTTGGCGGCCGGTTGTCCGAACCGCGAGGCGGTGCGAATCACGTCGTGGTTGGAGAAGGCGATGCAGGGCCAGTGGTCCGGATGCTGCGCCAGGATTTCCAGATGGGCGCGGATCGCCGCCGCATCCCCGGCCAGCAGCAACGCGAAATTGTAGCCGGCATGCAGGCCCTTGTTGGACGGCAGGTAGCAGCCGGAACGCTCGAACTCTTCGGAGAATTCGCCGAACACAAAGCGGTTGTCGAAGGCTTCCACCCGCCGCCGGATCACGTCCAGCAGCGGCTTGTTCTCTTCGAGATTGGAGTCGTTGAGATGCCACTGCATGTTGGCGGCGGCCGACCATTCCGCCCCGCCGCGCTGCGCCGCCGGAATGGCGGGATTATCCGTCAGCGTTTGGTCATGCAGGAAGGCGTTTGCCACATCCAGGCGGAAGCCATCCACCCCGCGTTCCAGCCACAGATCCAGCACCTTCAGCGCCGCTTCGCGCGCCTGCCCGTTCGTCCAGTTCAGCTTGGGCTG
>CANBZE010000373.1 GCA_947373775.1 Alphaproteobacteria bacterium | reverse complement strand
GGCTCCGGCCTGCAGTCCGCCGACATCGCCGAAATCCTCAAGATCGCCAAGGTGGAGGAAATCCGCCCCGGCCAGAGCGTCATCAAGGAAGGCTCGGACGCCGGCGACGAATATCTCGCCCGCGCGCCGCGCGCGCGCATCGACAAGGACCCGGCCAAGGGCGAAACGCAAGAAGCCTTCGCCGCGCGCGTCGCCGCGGAAAAAGCCGCCGAAGCTGAAAAGCTGACCGCGATGCAGCCCGAGGCGCAGTCCCTGCGCGAAGGCGGCATCTACGACATCTTCATCGTACGGTCCGGCTCCATGACGGTGGAAAAAGCCATCGGCGGCAAACAGGTATTCCTGTCCTATATCCCGGCCGGTTCCTATTTCGGTGAAATGGCGCTGGTGGACAAAGGCAAGCGCACCGCCACGGTGCGCGCCACGGTGCGCTCGCAGGTAGTGCGACTGAACGGACGGCTGTTCCGCGAATTGCTGGACAGCAAACCGGCCCTCAAGAAGAAACTGCAGGACGACATGAAGGTCCGGCAGGAGATCAACAATTTCATCGAAGAAAAGAAGAAGAAGTTCAGCGGCGTCGTGGACATGTATTCCGAAGTCGCCGAGTTCCTGGTCAAGCAGGGCATCGGCGAAGCCACCGACGCGCTGCTGATCGACGAGACGCTGTGCATCGGCTGCGACAATTGCGAGAAAGCCTGCGCCGACAGCCATGACGGGTTGTCACGTCTCAATCGCGAGGCGGGCAAGACCTATGCCCATCTCCACGTCCCCACCTCCTGCCGCCATTGCGAGCAGCCCCAATGCATGACCGACTGCCCGCCCAACGCCATCCGGCGCGGCGCCGACGGCGAAGTCTTTATCAGCGATGCCTGCATCGGCTGCGGCAACTGCCAGCGCAATTGCCCCTATGGCGTGATCCGCATGGATTCGGTGCCGCCGAAAAAGCCAGGCCTGCTGCAATGGATGCTGTTCGGCATGGGCCCTGGCCCCGGCGAGCCCGACAAGGACTGGCTGAAGAAGCATTACGATCCCAAGAAACCCAAAGTCGCCATCAAATGCGACATGTGCGCAGGCAAGAGCGGCGGGCCGGCCTGTGTCCGCGCCTGCCCCACCGGGGCTGCCATCCGCGTGTCGCCGGAACAGTTCCTCGACGTCGTCAAATCGGGCGGGCGATAAACCGTGGCACAGGGGGGAAAAAGAGCCAGGGCTGTCGCCTCGCATGAAAGCTTCCTGCGCCATGCCCATTTCCGCTGGCTGAAGATCGCCGTCGTGGTTTCGCTGGTGATAATCGCCGGCTTTGCCGCCAGCCTGGTGCTGGCCGATTTCCGCCTGCGCCACACCGGCTCAAGCTGGTTCGGCTATACCAGCGGCACCATTGGCGCCGGCCTGATCGTGTGGCTGGCGTGCCTGGGCATCCGCAAGCGCGCCATGACCAACGATGCCTGGTCACTGAAGGCCTGGGTGTCGGCCCATGTCTATCTGGGCCTGTCGCTGATCGTGATCGCCACCCTGCACAGCGGGTTGCAGTTCGGCTGGAACATCCACACCTTGGCCTATGCGTTGATGCTGCTGGTGATCCTGTCCGGCGTCTTCGGCATCATCGTCTATGCCAAGATCCCGCCCATCCTGTCGGACAATCGCGGCGAGACCACCCAGAAGCAGATGCTGGAAAAAATCCATGCGCTGGACGGGCGGTTGCTGGAAGTCGCCCGCCCGCTGAACCAGGAACAGGCAGCGCTGGTGATCCGCGCCGTGCGCCGCACCCGCATCGGCGGCAATGTCTGGCAGCGTCTCAGCAACGGACATCGCAATTGCGCCACCGCCAACGCCCAGCGCGTGCTGCATGGCGCGCGGCTGCGGATGTCCGACGGGCAGCAGGCCGTGGCGCTGGACCAGGTGCTGAGCCTGCTCGAAGAAAAGAACGCTACCCTGGCCAAGGCGCGCCGCCATATTCGCCTGCGCAGCCTGCTGGAAGTCTGGCTGTTCATTCATATTCCCACCACCCTTGCGCTGATTGCCGCGCTTACCGCGCACATCGTCAGCGTCTTCTTCTTCTGGTGAGGCGATGAGTTTTATCCTGCGCCAGATCAGCAAGCGTGTCGGCGCGCCCGACATCGTGCGCGAAAAGCCACTGGCATCGGCCGAGCCGGTGATCGGCCGCGGCAGCGACTGCGACATCCAGCTTACCGACCTGGCCGTCAGCCTGCGCCATGCTGTGCTGAAGCAAAGCGGCCCGGGCCGCATCACCGTCGAATCCCTGGGCGACGAGAATTTCGAAGCCAACGGCAAGTTCGTCCACAGCGCCAGCCTGGCGTTGGCGGACTCGCCGGTGCTGGGCTTCGGCAGCCATGTGCTCACCCTGTCGGCGGGCGAGAACGGCGCGGTGCTGGTGCTGGCCACGGCGCGGGAAAACACCGCCGCAACCGCGGCCGGCCATGACCAGAAGCGCGCCTTCTCGCTGAAATACGCGCTGTTCAGTCAGCGGCAACTGGCCTGGATCACCGGCGTGTTTATCCTGCTGGCCTGCATGGCCTTCCCCATCGGCGTGTTTGTGATCGATCACAATCAGCACCGCACCATCGCGGGCGCGGCCCAGCATCAGTGGTCCAGCGGCCCGCTGTCACCGGGTCATCACTTCCTGGAGAAGAATTGCGAGGCCTGCCACCAGCAGGCTTTCGTTTCGGTCAAGGACAACGCTTGCCTGTCCTGCCACCAGGCGGGACTGGCCAAGCTGGAAGCGGCGCATGTCGGAACCCGCACCCGCGATCTGGGCAGCCCCTTCCCGCCCGATCCGGCCGGCGACCATGCCCCGCGTGACCGGCTGATGGCCGCTGCCCCGCCTGATCCCAACATGGCGCGGCGCATCAATACCTGGGTGGCGAACAACTTTTCTCATCCCAGCAATCGCTGCGCCAGCTGCCATACCGAGCATGTCGGCAACGGCAAGCCGGCGGCAGGAGACGCGCCAGCGCCCGTCACGCCCGACCAGATCCGGCGCAACGATTGCAAGGACTGCCATACCGGCATGGCGCAACGCC
>CANBZE010000372.1 GCA_947373775.1 Alphaproteobacteria bacterium | reverse complement strand
CGCGCTGGTTCTATCGCCACCGGGGCCTGGCGCTGGGCATCGCCGCGGTCGCCACCTCGGGCGGCGGGCTGGTGGCGCCGTTGCTGGGCATGGCGATCCAGAATTATGGCTGGCGCCAGGCGCTTCTTTATGAAGGCCTGATCACTGCCGCCGTGATCATCGCCCTGACCTTGCTGGCGATACGCGGCTGGCCCGCCGAACTGGGGCTGGCGGACCATCCGGAGAACAAGGACCGTCCGGCAGCCGGTGCGTCCGGCGGCGTTCCCGCGCTGGCCTGGAAGGAGTTTCTGTTCAGCCGCGCCTTCTGGGTTCCGGTTCTGACCCTCGCGGCGATCTCCGGCACGGCCCAGTCGCTGGTGGTCAGCCTGGTACCCTATGGGATTGCGTTCGGCTTGTCGGCGCCAGTCGCGGCGTTCGCGGTTTCAATGTTCGCCATCGCGGCGGCCATCACCAAGATCGGCGCCGGTTTGCTGGCCGACCGGATGAACAAGCGCTATCTCCTGATCGCCGCGGCGCTGTCCATGACCCTGGCCTGGCTTGTCCTGAGTTTGCCGGTATCGCAGTTCGTATTGCTGGCAAGCGCGGCGCTGGGCGGTATCGCGCTGGGTTGCGCCCTGCCGATCGCGGCGGGACTGGTCGCCGGCAGCTTTGGCGCGCCGCACTTCGCCCAGGTCTTCAGTTGGGCCTTTGCCCTGACGGCAGCGATCGCCATCGCCGGCGTGCGCTTTGCGGGCTACATGTATGACCGCTTCGGCGGCTATCATCTGGCGTTCGAATGTTTTGCCGCCGCGCTGGCCTGTGTGCTGGCCATGACCTTGCTGATCCCGCCGCAGCGCCGGGCCGCATGACATCAGTCGCCCAACTGATCGCGAGCTTGGAAAGCCGGGGCATTCTGTTGTCGCTGGCGGGCGAGGAGATTCGCTACCGCTCGCCCAAGGATGCCTTGACCGAGGCTGATCGCGGCAACCTGCGCGCCCACCGCGCGGCGATCCTGGATCATCTCAAGGCCCGCGCCGCCGCTCGCGCCCTGAAAGTTGCGGGCGCCATCCAGGGCCCGCTGACGCCGTCCGTCGCCCAGGAGATGTGGTGGCGCTTTGCCGGCGGGCCTGAGGAGGGCAAGCCGGTGGCGCTGAACATCGGCATGCTGGGAAAATTCCGCCATGACGCGGCCGCCGTCACCGCCGCCATTCACAAAGTGATCGGGCGCTATGACGCGCTGCGGGCACGTTTTGAATCGCAAGGCGAAAAGATCACCGCCTTCCTCAATCCCGCCGGCACTTTCGAGGTGGAGCAGGGAGAGGCGGACCCCGATGAGGCGGCCCAGGCCGCACCGCGATTCTGCAGCCGGCTCAATGCCATTGAAGGAACGTGGCTGACCCGCGCCAAGGTCTTTTCGTTGCCGGGCGGAGAAAGCCTGGCGGCGATATCCTCGGCACACATGATCGCCGACGCGGGCACCCGCAACATCGTGTTGGATGAGATCCACGATATCCTGGAGCACGGCGCCCCCCAGGCGGCGCCTTCCGCACTCTATAAGGACTATTCCCTGGCGGAGCGGGACTGCCTGGCCGGGCGGCAAGGCGCCCAGCTGATCGGGCATTGGCGGGACTGGTACCGCGATCAGCCCACGATGACAGCGCCGTCCGGTGCGCCTTTGTTGTGGGGCAACGGCATCCGCGTCATCAAGAGTTTCACCATGCCGGGCCGGGTGCGGGGCAAGGTCGCCCTGCTGGCGGACTCCATGAAAGTCACGCCTTTCCTGATCTATCTCACGATCTTTTCCATCGCCATGGCGCGCTGGGCCGGAATGGAGCGTTTTCCGCTGCGCGTGCTGGGCGACAAGCGCGGCGCGCTGGACCTGTCCAATACGGTCGGGCTGATGTTCTGCGCCGATGCGATGGAAATCAACGTGCCGGCGCGCGCGGAATTCGAAAGCGTGATGCGCGGCATCATGGCGGAATATGACGCCTCGCTGTCACTTCGCATTCCCAGCCTGCATTTCTGGGCGCCGCATGCGGTGATGCCGGGGATCGAGCCGCGCGATCATGAGAACAAGATTCCGGCGGTGTTCAATTATTATTCGGTGGGCACGGCGCGGGAAAAAGCCGAAAGGCGGGCCTTCCCCGATGGCGAGGTGGCGCTGCCCTGGCCGCCGCAGATCACCACCATCGCCCAGACCTGGCCGCGCCGGTCTTCGCCGCTGTTCCTGCATGTGAACGATCAGGGCCATGACGTGCAGATGGCGCTGCATTTCTTCCAGGACGTGGTGAGCCCGGCCGAGCAGGACAGTTTCACGCACCAGCTGTTCCAGGTTTTTGCCGAAACGGTTCCGGTTTGATCGCGTCCCTGTTGCCGCCGGGCCTGTCGGGCGCGGAGCTGCGCGATGCCGGACAAGCGTTGGCATTGCATGCGCGGGAAGAAACCCATGTCGCCCGCGCTGCGGAAAAACGCCGCCGCGATTTTGCATTGGGCCGCGCTTGCGCCCGCGCCGCGCTGGCGCCGCTGGGCCATGGCGAAGCCGCGATTGCGATTGGCGCGGACGGCGCGCCGCACTGGCCGGCGGGCCTGGTGGGCAGCATCACCCACACCAGCGGATACGCGGCAGCGGTTGCGGGAGACGCAGCGTCTTTCTCAGGCGTCGGCGTGGATGCCGAACGGGTGGGCGGGGTGACGCCGAAACTTTGGCCGCGATTGTTCAATATGGCGGAGCAGGCGCAGTTGGCGGCGCGCACCGATGCGGATGTGGCGGCGACGTTGCTGTTCAGTGCCAAGGAGGCGGCCTTCAAGGCTTGGCGTCTAAAAGGCCCCTTGGTCTTTCGCGATATTGCCATCGATTTGCGGGACGGCGGCTTCGCAGCCGATCACGCCGGCAAGAACCTCCACGGACGCTATGTTGTGGAAGGCGAGCTGGTTCTTACGCTCGCCTGGTTCTAGAGGCTGCCGGACTCTTCGCTGGGCGCCGCCAGGCTTTCCAGATGAGCGGTGAATTCCCCCAGGGTGGGAAATTCCAGCAGGTCGCTCAGCCGCAATTCTTCTTCGA
>CANBZE010000371.1 GCA_947373775.1 Alphaproteobacteria bacterium | reverse complement strand
CGAGCCGGGCCTGCGTTTTGAAGTGACGCGCGGTGGCGGCATTCTGCCGTCTTATCCGGTGGACAGCCGCGCCGATTTCGGCGCCCCGCCCCCGCCCAAGGACGGCCAGCATTACGTCAAGGTCAGCTATCCTACACAGCCGGTCGGTGGCGGCATGGGTACCTATGATGCGGTCAACAAGCCTTACCTGGATTTCCAGACGGAGTTTGTCGAGAAGTACCCGAATGGCGGGCCGCGCGGCGGTTTGTTCATGGGCGATGCCGACAACCAGGCCGCCATCATCCGCGGCATGGGCGTTCCGATCCCGCCCGCGACCAACAAGGGCCATTTCCACATCGGCAATGACGAATTCTGGTTCATCCTCGAAGGCAAGATCGCCTATGAGGTGGAGGGCAAGGGCCTGATCGTCAGCAAGGCGGGTGACGTGGTGCTGGCGCTGCCGGGCCGCTTCCACCGCGCCGGCTGGGCGCCAGGACAGATAGACACGCGTCTGGCCTTCAACCGCAGCCCGACCATGCAGCACAACTATGCCGAGGATGCGAACGGCACGCAGTGATCAGGCGGTAACGGTCATTCCGTCGTAAGCCGGCTCAACGCCGGCCGGCAGCTCGCGCTTCAGCGTGTCATAGTCCAAATCGACATGCATGTTGGTCAGGATGGCGCGTTTGGGTTTGACCCGCGCGATCCATTCCAGGGTCCGCGACAGATGGGCATGCGACGGGTGCGGTGTGCGGCGCAGGGCATCCACGACCCAGCAATCGACGCCCTCCAGCGCCGCGAAAGCCTCCTCGTCCAGCCCATCCGCGTCGGGCGAATAGGCAATGGCGCCGAAGCGGAAACCCAGGCTGCGGATGCGGCCATGGTTTTGGCCGAAGGCGAGCACCGGCAGCTTCCCGCCGGGGCCCGTGATCTCGAACGGTGCGAAGGGTTCTGGCAGGACATGCGCATCCACGATGGATGGATAGTCGCGGTTGGGTGGGGTATGGAAAATATAGCTGAATTTCCGGTTGAGACTGTCCAGGGCAAACTTGTCGGACCACATGTCCAGCTTCCTGCCACTTTGCTGCAGCACCAGCACGCGCAGATCATCCATGCCGTGGGTCTGGTCGGCGTGATCGTGGGTGATCAGAACGCCATCCAGCCGGCCGACTTTCGCCGCCAGAAGCTGCTCGCGCATGTCGGGCGAGGTATCCACCAGCGCACGGGTTTCGCCGCCGGACGATTTCTGCGTCACCAGGATGGAGCAGCGGCTGCGGCGGTTCTTGGGGTTGGTGGGATCGCACACGCCCCAGTTGGGTGCGCCCTCGCCCAGTCTTGGGACACCACCCGACGAACCGCAGCCCAGG
Source organism: Alphaproteobacteria bacterium (assembly GCA_947373775.1). The sequence continues at coordinate 1,704 of CANBZE010000371.1, read as the reverse complement.
ATGTGGACCTCAAGCATCGGGCCGCACAACCTTGCTGAACAGGCGGAAGAAGTTTTCTGTGGTGGCGGCGGCAAGCTCGCTGGGACTGACGCCTTTCAACTCCGCCAGCATGTTGGCGGTATGCACCACGAAAGCCGGCTCGTTGGTCTTGCCCCGGTGCGGCACCGGCGCCAGGTAAGGCGCATCGGTCTCCACCAGCAGCCGGTCCAGCGGCACGGTCTTGATCACGTCGCGCAGGGCAGTGGAGTTCTTGAAGGTGGCGATGCCGGATACCGAGATATAAAGCCCCATCTCCAGCGCCGCATCCGCCAGCCGCTGGGTGCCGGTGAAGCAATGGATCAGGCCGGTAAAGCCGCCCTTGCCCATCTCGTCCCGCAAAATCTCGATCGTGTCGTCATCGGCGTCGCGGGTATGGACGATGACCGGCAAGCCGGTCTTGCGGCCTGCGGAGATGTGACTGCGAAAATTGGAGCGCTGCTGCTCGCGCGGGGAATGTTCGTAGTAATAATCCAGTCCGGTTTCGCCGATCCCGACCACCTTGGGATGAACAGCTTCGCGCAACAGCGCGGCCTCGTCGTCCAGCAGTTCTTTTTCCGCTTCATGCGGATGCACCCCAACTGTGCACCAGACATGGGGAAATTTTTCGGCCACGGCTTTCACGCCGGGAAAGCGCGCCAGCTCGGTGCCGATGGAGACGCAGACGCCGACGCCGGCGGCGCGGGCGCGCTCTACCACGGCGTCCACATTGCCGGCATAGTCGGGAAAATCCAGATGGCAATGGGAGTCGACCAGAAAATTTGAAGTGGGCATCACAGCGCCCCGTTCCGCGCGACGTGATTGAGATCGCGTGCCGCGCTCAGCACCGTCTGGCGCGGTTCCAGATGCAGACCGGTGGCGCGGGCAAAGCTATGCTCCAACCGATTCAAAACAGCTACCCAGCGTTCCAGTCCCGGCGCACCGGCATGCGCTTTGGCGCGTATCCGGTCGGCCAGCGACGCGGTCAAGAATTCTCCGAACAGTTCCAAACCGTCCTGGGTGCGATAAAGTTTTTCGCCCAAAGTCAGCAGCGCCAGCAGGTCGGGACTCTGGGCATGATCGATCAGCTTGTCGGCTTCCTTCGCCAGGGCGCCGCCATCACCGGTCGCCAGGGTCAGCGCCGCGCCGATGCTGCCGCCGGACAGCCGCGCCAGCGCGGCGCGTTCGGCCGCCGTCTCGTCGGGCAGATGCGGCTTCAGGCCAAGGTCCATCGCGGCATCGTCCAGCGGACGCAGATCCAGCCGCTGGCAGCGTGAACGGATGGTGGGCAGCAGCCGGCCAGGTGTGTTGGACAACAGCAGCAGCATGGCATTGCCCGGCGGCTCTTCCAGCATCTTGAGCAGCGCATTGGCGGCATTGTCGTTCATGTCGTCGGCGGTATCGACGATGGCGACGCGCCAGCCGCCGGCGCCGCTGGTCATGCCGAAGAAATTGGCCAATCGGCGTATCTCGTCCACCGCCAGCACCGTCATCAACTTGCCGGTCTTGGGATTGATGGCGCGCTTGAGCACCACCAGGCCCGGATGCGCCTGGGATGCAATCTGTCGCGCCGCCGGATTGTCCTGCGGCACGCTCAGATCATCCGGTCCCTCGGCGGTGGCGCCGAACGCCAGAAGATAGCGCGCGATGCGATAGGCCAAGGTCGCCTTACCCACGCCGGGCGGGCCG
>CANBZE010000370.1 GCA_947373775.1 Alphaproteobacteria bacterium | reverse complement strand
AGATCGGACACGGTGATGGTTTCGGGCACGATGATGTCGCGCGGGCCGGCGGGACCGGCGGGCTGCTGCTGATGGCCCTTGTTCACGCGCTGCAGGTGGCGCTTGTAGGAGGCGACCGAACGCACGCGTTCGTCGTCGTCGGACAGCGCACGGGTGACGGTCAGCTTGCCGCGGCGGCGTTCGCCTTCGGCAACCTTCTTGGGTGCGGGCGCCTTGGCGGGAACCAGCTTGCCGCCGATCTTCTTGGCGCCGCCTTCTTCTTCCTCTTCGTTCTCAAGGCGGCGGCGCGGCGCATCGGCCGGGGCCACTTCGCCGGTCTTGGGGGCCGCATCAAGGCGGCGGGCCGCTTCCTGCTCGGCGCGCTTCTTGGCGGCTTCGTCGGCGATCTTGCGGGCTTCTTCCTCGGCCTTGCGCTTCTCGGCGGCGGCGCGCTCGATCTTGAGCTGTTCTTCGTCCAGGGCGCGGCGGCGGGCGTCGGCTTCGGCGATCTTGCGGGCTTCGCTGTCGGAGACGCGGGCATCGGCCAGCGCGGCGGCGCGGCGGGACTTTTCCTCATCCGAAAGCTGGCGCAGCACCACGCCACGGGGGGCGGCGGCCGGCGCGGCAGGCGCCTTGGCGGCCGCGGCAGGCGGCGCGGCGGACTGGGCGGCAGGCTTTTCGGCGGCGGCCTTTGCAGGCGCCTTGGCGGTCGTGGCAGGCGGCGCGGCGGAGCGCTTCTTCTCCACCACCACGGCCTTGGTGCGGCCATGGCTGAAGCTTTGCTTGACGGTGGAAGTTTCCGTCTTCTTCAGCGACAGCGTTTTGGCCGGGCGCTTGGTTTCGTCAGTGTCGCTCATGAATCTCTTTCGGTCCCAGGACGGCTTAAAGTGCGGAAGCCGGAAAGGCGTTCCGCATCAAAGATCAAACGTTCGGCAAGACCGCCCGGCTGGACGGCGGCATGTATCACATTCTCGCGTCCCAGCGCCAAGCCCAATTCGGCGCTGGTCAGGCATTCGATCACTGCGCATTCGAGTTCCAGACGGTGCGCGGCGGCGTAGAGTTTGCGCTTGCCGTCGGCGGCGCCATCGAACGCCTCGATCAGCGCCTTGGGCGGCTTGGGGCCCAGCAGTTCGCGCAGCACATTGTCGAAGCCCAGGAACAACGCGCCGGAACGGCGGGCGAGGCCCAGATCGCCGATCATGCGCGCCAGCAGCGCCTTTTCGGCGCGGGCCGACAGATCGGCAGTGGCGGTGACCTGCGCCTTGGCGGCGCGGGAGAAGAGTTTCTTCTCCACCGCCTTGTCGATGGCGGCTTTCGACGCCTCCACCCACAGGCCCCGGCCCGGCAGCTTGGCCGCCGCGTCGGGAACCACATTGCCATCGGGATCCGCCACAAACCGGATGAGGCGATTTTCGGGCAGCACTTCGCCCGAGACGATGTCGCGGCGTTCGCGCATCGAGTCGTCCTCTTCCAGTTTGATAGCAGCAGTCATCAGGCTTCGCTGTTCTCCGCTTCAACTTCGGCAGCTTCTTCTTCCACCACTTCGGGTTCTTCCTCGATCCAGCCGATCTTGACGCGCGCCTTCATCACAATGGCGTTGGCGTCGTCGCTGGTGAGGTTGAAACCATCCAGGGCGCCGGGAATGCGAACGCGTTCCTTGTCCTTGTTGACTTCGTAATAGCCGATCAGGTCGTCGCTGGCGCAGCCGGCGAGATCTTCCAGCGTCTTGACGTCATGCTCGCCCAGCGCAACCGCCATGGCAGCGGTGACGCCGTCCACTTCCAGCACGTCATCGGTGACACCCAGCGCCAGGCGCTTGTCGTCCAGCTCCTTGTTGCGGGCTTCGATGTGCTCGATGGCGCGGTTCTGCAGTTCCTGCGCGGTCTCTTCGTCGAACGCCTCGATCTGCGCCAGTTCGCCAAGGTCCACATAAGCCACGTCTTCGATGGTGGCGAAGCCTTCCGAGGCCAGCAGCTGGGCGACGGTTTCGTCCACGTCCAGCGATTCCATGAACAGGGCGGTACGGGTGGTGAATTCCTTCTGGCGGCGTTCCGATTCCTCGGCTTCCGTCAGAATGTCGATCTGCCAGCCGGTCAGCTGGGAGGCCAAACGCACATTCTGGCCGCGGCGGCCGATGCCCAGCGACAGCTGTTCGTCCGGCACCACCACTTCGACGCGGTGGGTGTCTTCGTCCAGCACCACCTTGGTGACTTCGGCGGGCGCCAGGGCGTTGACGATGAAGGTCGCCGCTTCCCCGTTCCACGGAATGATGTCGATGCGCTCGCCCTGCAGTTCCTGCACCACCGCCTGCACGCGCACGCCGCGCATGCCAACGCAGGCGCCGACCGGGTCAATCGAAGAGTCCTTGCTGATGACGGCGATCTTGGCGCGGCTGCCCGGATCGCGGGCCACGGCGCGGATTTCGATCACGCCATCATAGATTTCCGGCACTTCCTGGGCAAACAGGCGCACCATAAACTGGGGATGCGAGCGCGACAGGAAAATCTGCGGCCCGCGGGTCTCGCGGCGCACGTCATAGATATAGGCGCGGATACGGTCGCCGGCGCGGAAGGATTCGCGCGGGATCATCTCGTCGCGGCGGACAACGCCTTCGGCCTTGCCCAGGTCCACGACGACGGAGCCGAACTCCGAACGCTTGACCACGCCATGCACCACTTCGCCGATGCGGTCCTTGTATTCGTCATACTGGCGCTCGCGCTCGGCATCGCGCACCTTCTGCACGATCACCTGCTTGGCGTTCTGGGCATTGATGCGGTTGAAATCCACCGGCGGCAGGGTCTCGGCGATGATGTCGCTGATCTGGGCATCCGGGTTGCGCTTGCGCGCATCGACCAGGGAAATCTCGGTCTTGTCGTTCTCGACCATCTCCACGACATGCAGATAACGCGAAACGTGCGTCTCGCCCGTCTTGGGGTCGATATCGACCTTGATGTCGTTCTCGGTGCCGTAATGGGCCTTGGCGGCGCGCTGCATCGCCTCTTCCATCGCGGTCAGCACCACCTGCTTGTCGATGGACTTGTCGCGCGCGACGGCGTCGGCAATCTGCAAAAGTTCCAGCCGGTT
>CANBZE010000369.1 GCA_947373775.1 Alphaproteobacteria bacterium | reverse complement strand
GCCTGGCCGGTGAAGATGGCGAAGACGCAGGCCAGTTCCGCCCCAAAGACCCGGCCCGGCGACAGCGACAGGAACCACACCACCGTCACCGACAGGAAACCCAGGATCGGCAGCGATTGCAGGATATCCAGCAGCGGCACCAACAGAGTCCCGGCGCGCGGGTTCTTGGCCGCCCAAGTGGCATAGGCAAAGGTGAAAACCAGCGAGACCGCCATGGCGATCAGCATCCGCAGCGCCGTGCGCAAGGCGTAACCGGGCAGCAGGGCCGGCGAGAGGCTCAGGTGATCGCCGCTGACCGTCGACAAGGGCTGGACCAGGAAGCGGCTGACATCGGCAAAAGCGATGATAAAGGCCAGCACCAGCACCGCCGCCAGCAGGTCCCAGCGGCTGGGCAGCAGGCGGCGCGCTTCGATCGAGACGGGCGGCAGGATCTTCATGTCCGGCGGGCCTCGAGGGCGGGTGGTTGAGACGGATTTCCTGCGCCCCGATAGGCGCGTTCGGCGGATGAGGCAACCTCTTTGAAGCGCTTGCACAATAGGGCGCTGAAGCCGGGTATCCGGCGTGGCGGTTCCAAGACGCCGAAAGCCGGTCGGGGCGGCGGTCCCGGTCAAGATATTGTTTACACTGGTAATTTATCACTCGGCCGCCCACAGCTCATTTCGCCCCTGCACCTGTGGCTATTGCCCCACCGTACAAAATCAGCGTAAAACCGGCCACGCACATGGGAAAAAACAGTGGTTTATCCGCTGCTTAGCTCCAAGCGCGCGCATCGTAAAAATTTCACGGGCGGAACGGCGACAGGTCAATGACGCAAGGCGTGACGAGCAGCAAAGCGAAGGGTGGATTTTCCGCCCGCGCCTCTGCACGCGCCCACACTCAGCCCCGTCCTTCCCTCGGTTCTTCGCACACGCTTCTTCTTCTTAGCTGCCCCTAGGCGCTCATCGCGCGCGAATGGTCGCGCGCATGGTGTTTAGGGGATCAACGCAACAGGAGAATCGAAGCCGCGTATGCGGCGAACAGAAGGACTACTTGTCATGGCCACCAAGAATACCGAGACGACCCCGATTCAAATCTTCGACACCACCCTGCGCGATGGCGAGCAGTCGCCTGGCGCCGCGATGAGTCACGAAGAAAAAATGCAGATCGCCGAACTGCTGGACGAAATGGGCGTGGACGTCATCGAAGCCGGCTTTCCGATTTCCTCAGCTGGCGATTTTCGCGCGGTGCAGGAGGTCAGCAGGCTGGTGAAGCGCGCTTCGGTGTGCGGTCTCTCCCGCGCCGGTTTCAAGGATATCGACCGCGCCGGCGAAGCCCTGAAAGGTGCGTTTCGGCCCCGGATTCACACGTTTATTTCCACCAGCCCCGTTCACATGAAGCACAAGCTGAACATGGGCGAAAACGCGGTTCTGGAAGCAATCGGTGCGTCGGTGACGCGCGCGCGCAACTTCACCGACGAAGTGGAATGGTCGGGCGAAGACGCCACCCGCACGGTGCCGGATTTTCTCTGCCGCTGCGTCGATGTCGCCATCAATGCCGGCGCCACGGTGATCAACGTGCCCGACACGGTGGGCTATTCCACGCCGCAGGAATATTTCGACATCATCAAGATGCTGCGTGAACGCGTGCCCAATGCCGACAAGGTGATCTTCTCCACCCATGTCCATAACGATCTGGGCCTGGCGGTGGCGAACTCCCTGGCCGGTGTGCTGGCGGGCGCGCGTCAGGTGGAATGCACCATCAACGGCATCGGCGAGCGCGCCGGCAATGCCGCGCTGGAAGAAGTCGTGATGGCCTTGAAAGTGCGCAAGGACATCATGCCCTTCACCACGGGCATCAACACCACCATGCTGAACCGCGCCTCCAAGCTGGTGTCGAACGTCACCGGCTTTCCGGTCCAGTACAACAAGGCCATCGTGGGCAAGAACGCTTTCAGCCATGAGTCCGGCATCCACCAGGACGGCATGCTGAAGAACGTCGAAACCTACGAAATCATGCGGCCCGAGGATGTGGGGGTGAACGCCACCTCCCTGATGCTGGGCAAGCTGTCGGGGCGTCACGCCTTCAAGGACAAGCTGGAAAGCATGGGTTATGTGCTGGAAAGCGAAGCGTTCGAAGACGCCTTCAAGCGCTTCAAGGACCTGGCCGACAAGAAAAAGCACCTGTTCGATGAAGATATCGCCGCCCTGGTAGACGACGAGATTGTTCGCGGTCAGGACACGATTTCGATCAAGGCGCTGCGGGTGGAATCGGGCACCGGCATCATCCCGGTGGCTTCGCTGACCCTGGATGCGGCCGGTGTGGTCAAGAGCGTGACGGTGAGCGGCGACGGCCCGGTGGACGCCATCTTCATGGCCATCCGCGAGGCCTATCCCCACACCGCGACGCTCCAGCTGTTCCAGATCAGCGCCGTGACCGAAGGCACCGATGCCCAGGCGCAGGTCAGCGTCCGGCTGGAAGAAAATGGCCGCACCGTCACCGGCAAGGCGTCGGATACCGACACCATGGTGGCGGCGGCCTATGCCTATGTGAATGCGTTGAACAAGCTGCTGGTGAAGCGCGAGAAGCAGGCGCCTGAAGCCCTGTCGGTCGCGCGGTGACGGCGGTTGTAACGAAATGACACGGCCGGCCCCGGATAAAGCGCGCCGGGGCCGGTTACTCAAGGAATGGCGCTTGCAGGTTTTGGAATTGGCTTTCCAGGTTAGGGACAGGGATTAAGCATGTTCGGCAGTCTTCTTGGCGCGCTCTCGAGCGACATGGCCATCGATCTTGGGACAGCGAACACGCTGGTCTATGTCAAAGGGCGCGGCATCGTCCTCAATGAGCCATCGGTGGTGGCGACCATCACCGGCCGCAACGGCAAGAAATCCGTCCGCGCCGTGGGCAACGACGCCAAGATGATGCTGGGCCGCACCCCGGGCAACATCGAGGCCATCCGCCCGATGCGCGACGGCGTCATCGCCGACTTCGAAGTCGCCGAGGAGATGATCAAGCACTTCATCCGCAAGGTGCATAACCGCCGCTCCTTCGCCAATCCCATGATCATCGTCTGCGTGCCGTCCGGCTC
>CANBZE010000368.1 GCA_947373775.1 Alphaproteobacteria bacterium | reverse complement strand
GTAACGCTGTTGCTCGTCGTGTTGGCGAAGGTCGCTTGCGAAACCGGGTCGAAGCCGGTCGTGTTGATGTCGATGAACTGCGGATCTAGCAGCCAGTTGCCCGCCTGTCCGTAGGGCGCCAGGGTGTTGACGAAGGCATCAGACAGAATATGCAGATTGTGGCCCGAGGTTTCCACCTGGCCGCCATTGCCGCCGCCGGCGCCGCCGCGTGCGCTGATCGTGCCGGCAAAATTGGTGGTGCCATCGGACCAGATCGCCACCTTGCCGCCATTGCCGCTTGCAATCGCGTCGGCGTTGATCGTGGCCTTGCCGACATTGGTGACCTGGGAATGCTGCTCGCTGCCCTTGCCCTGGAAATTGCCGCCGATCATCACCGTGCCGCCGCCGGCGCTGCCGGAAACATCGATCAGCGCATTGTCCGGCACTGCCGCCAGGCGTCCCAGCACCTTGACCGTGCCGCCGGTCTGGCCCGCCGCCTTGCCCGAAGCATCCAGTGTGCCGCTGTTGATCGCGGTGCCCTCGCCCGCATCCAGGATGATCTCGCCATTGACGCTGTACGCGCTGGTGGCTTCGGCCATGCCGCTATTGTTGATTACCGCTTCCTGGACGCCGGACGCGGCGCGCGCGGTCATCAGGATCTGGCCGCCCACAGCCTTGACCTTGCCGCTGTTGGTGACGCTGCCCGTCTGCGAGGAAGCGCCGACCGCATAGCTGATCAGGTGGTCGCCATTGAAATCCACGGTGAAGGTATCGGTGCCGCCCAGCACGACATGGCCGGCACGGGCGCTGATCAAGCCGCGATTGGTGACGCGCGGCGCCGACAGCACGACCGAGCCGCCGCCATGTGCGCGGATCTTGCCGTTGTTGACAATCTCGCCATTGCCGCCGCCGGAGAAATTGTAGCGGCCGGCCATGAAATCCTGGTTGGCCAGATCCGATGTCGTGGCCAGAAAGCCGCCGACATTGACGCGCGCATTGTTGCCCAGAAGCACGCCATTGGGATTGAGCAGCCAGACCTGGCCATTGGCGCGGATGGCGCCGTCGATATTGGAGATGCCCGTGCCGGTGACACGGTTCAAAGTGATGGCGCTGGAATTGGGCTGGTTGAACTGGACGGTGGCACCGGCGCCTACCGAAAAATCCTGCCAGTTGATGATGGCCTTGGAGGAATTCTGATTGATCACCGTGGTGGCGCCCGAAGACAGGACCTGGGCCTGGCCGGCGACCACCGAGGCACCCACGGGCTGGGCGCTGGCCTGGGTGAGGCCCATCGCCAGGAATGGAATTATGCTTGCTGTCTCAAGGACATAACGGCGAACACGAGACGACAGGCCCGATTTTTTCGAGACTTTATAAGTGCCCACGATATTCCCCCGGCCCCCGCGAAAACAGGGAGCCCCCAAAGCTACGCGTTTCCCCCGAAACATCGCACGCGCGAGTAGAAAGGAACCGCGCGCAACACGCAATGTTTCCTGACATTTGAGATGCACATGGCAGACTGACAATTAGTCAGTTACGCAAAGCTTATTGCCAGAGCGAGGAATTGCCGAAGCCCGGCAGGGCGGCGGCGTCCACCGGCGGCGGCGGGGGCGGGGCGGCACCGCTCAGCACGCCCGGGATGATGACGGTCGCGCCGCCGCCGTCCGAGCCCGAACCGCCGCCTTCCAGGCTGGCGACCATGTCGCTGGTGGCCTGGTCTGAGGAATTGGGCGCCTCGGCGGGGGTGCCGTCCTCTGTGGTGTTGTTGGCGGCGAGCGGACTGCCGGCGGGCGGCGGCGCCGGGGGTGGTGGTGGCGGCGGGGTGTTCGGGGTCTGGCTGTTGCCCAGGGGTGAGTTCAAAGGCGAATTCAGCGGCGGCGGCTTGCCCGCCACGGCGAAGCCGGTCAGCACCGTCGCGGTTTCGTTGGGCAAGTCGCCCGTCTGCGACGGCGTCACCGGCGCGGTGATGGTTAGGGCCGTGAGGTTGCCCGGCGCCTGGAGGAAGATGTAGTTGGCCGCCGACAGGCCCGCGCCGTTGATCGCATATTTTTCGGCCACGCTGGTCGAGCCTGCAGCGGTGGTGAAGACCAGAAGGCCGCTGGTGGCGGAAGCCTGGTTTTCGCCGTTTACAAAGCCTGTGATATTGCCACTGAAGACGGGATTGGGATCGCCCACCGCCCGGCTGGCGGCGTTGGCGGTATAGAGCAAGGTCGCGGGCGTGATGTTCAGGGCCGCCGCGTTGCTTGCTGCCTGGGTGAAGATGTAGTTGGCGGCATTGAGACCCGAACCGTTGATCGCATAAAGGCCCACGCCGCTGGCCACATTGGCGTTGCTGGCGAAGACCAGATTACCGCTGGTGGCGTTGGGCAGCGTGTCGCCGTTGACGAAACCGGTGACGCCGCCGCTGAAGGCCGGATTGGCCGCGCCATAAATCCGGCTGGCGGCGTTGGCGGTATAGAGCAAGGTCGCGGGCGTCACCGTCAGGTGACCGTTCTGGAACACGAGCTGGTAGCCACTGGCGGACAGGCTGCCCAGGCTCACGATGATGTCGTAAAGGCCTACATTGGCGCCGCCGCCCGACCCCAGGCTGCTGATCAGCGGCGTGCCACTGAAGCTAGCATCGGTGCCGCCCGGCAGGAAGGCCTCGGAGAAATCACCCACCGAGAGCGCCGAAGTAGTGATCGTATAGCCCGCCGCCAGCGCGGCGCTGTTGTCCACGCCATAGGTCTTGGCGGCGTCGGTGGCCGTGATGGTGAGGGTAGCGCCCTGGGCAAAGACATAGCGGTTGCCGGTGGCGCTGACCGCGGTCGGATAGGTGGTGCCGAAGATCGCTGTGTTCGCGCTGTTGAGCTGGCCGAACGTGTCACCCGCCGGATCGGCGGAATAGATGAGGAAGCGGCCGCCGCCAGGCATGCTGAGGACCGAGGCGCTCACCTGATTGATGAAATGCCCGCCCGCCGCCAAGGTTATGGCATCGCCCGGTGCCTCGCTGTACAGGTCGCCGCCGCTTTCCAGAGTGATATCGCCGTCCGCGACAAGGCTCACCGCGCCATGGGCCTGGACGGGACCTGCGATGGTGAGGCTGG
>CANBZE010000367.1 GCA_947373775.1 Alphaproteobacteria bacterium | reverse complement strand
GTTCCAGGTCATAGATCCGGATCAGGGAATCGTAGCCGTTCAAGGTCTCGTCACGTTCATCGCCCAGCATGCGCCAGGCGGTGCCCAGCATGGCCAGCGCCACCTGGTCGTGCGGCGCCAGGGCCAGGCTTTTTTCGCACAGTGCGGCGCCGCGCTGCGGATCGCCCGACAGGATGGCGCCTTCGGCGGCGCAGCTCAGAAGATTGGCGTCCTCGCCATATTTGGCCATCACCTCTTCAAAGACTTTCAGCGCCTCGTCGGGACGCTTCATCAGATTGAGGGCGTTGCCCACACCGGTGGCAACGGCTTTATCGTCTGGCGCCAGAAGCTGGGCGGCGCGATACACTTCCAAAGCTTCTTCGCCCCGCTTTTGATGGGTAAGGAACCAGGCCTTGGACATCAGCAGTTCGGCGCTTATGGGCGCGCGGTCGTAAGACTTGAGATAATCCTCATGCCCCAGCCGGTACAGCAGGTCGTTGTGAAATTTGTGCCATTGCGGATTGGCCGGCTCGCGCGCCACCAGGTCACGCGTTATCCGCACCGCTTCGTCATAGCGCTTCAGGTCCTGCAGGATTTCCGCGCGGACGGCGTCGGACACCGGATCGGGATCCAGCGCCACCGCGCTTTCATAATGGCTCAGCGCTTCGTTATTCTTGTTTTGCCGGCGCAGCGCCAGTCCCAGTCTTTGATGCAGCGCGCCGCGCCCCTCCGCCGACGCCGCGCCTGCCAGTGCTTCGCGCAAGGGCGGCTCGGCTTCGGCGGGACGCTTGGCCGCCAGCAGCACATCGGCCAGCGACAGCCGGGCGCGCACATTTTCCGGCATCACCCGCAGCCATTGGCGCGCCAGAGTCTCGGCCTCTTTCAGCTCGCCCATTTCCTGAAAGGCATTGATCGCCTCGAAATAGGCTTCGCCATAATCGGGCTTCAGCGCCAGGGCGGCCTTGAAAGCCTGGGCCGCTTCGTGGGTGCGCTGCAGCCAGCGCAGGGCGGTGCCATGGCTGAAGGCCAGCATGGCGGCGCGGGGATCGGCGGCGCGGGCGCGGGCAAAAAGATCGGCGGCCTCTTCGTGGCGCTCCTGGTGCATGCGCACCATCCCGGCCAGGTGCAGGACTCGCGGGTCGTCATTCTCCAGCAGGGGGGCCAGCGCCCGGTCGGCCACGGCGGTATCGCCCATCCGAAGGGCCTGACTCGCGGTTCCGAGGGCCTGCAAAAGGGCCGGATTTGCTTGGGCGGTTACCATGGCGGCACCCTATAGGAGCCGGGCAGGGCCTGTCAGGACAAAAACTTGACGTGTCGTCACGATTAACACTTTCAATTTCAAGGGGTTGGTAAAATTGCGACAGGATTTCTAATTGTCGCAAATTGTCAGAAAACGCCCCTTCCCCCCTCGAAGCCCGAGATTTAATAAGTATCTAGGGCGGGGGCTCCTCAGACGTGACCATGCATTCGCTATTCCTGGATATCGGTTGGTTTTTGGCGGCGATCGCAGTGGTCGGCACCGGCTATTCGTTGCTGTCCGCCGTGCTGGTCGGCCGCTTCATGCAGGAACCGCCGCGCGCCGCCGCCTCCAGCCCCGCCGTCACCGTCCTGAAGCCGTTGCACCAGGGCGAGCCCGACCTGGCGCGCAACCTCGAAACCTTCTTTGCCCAGGATTATGACGGTGACGTGCAGATCCTGTTCGGTGTGCATGACGAAGCCGATCCCGCCATCGAAATTGTGCGCGCGTTGCAGGCCAAGTATCCGCACATGGACACATCCATCGTGGCGGACACCGCGCTGTATGGCGCCAATGCCAAGATTTCCAACCTGATCAATATGCTGCCGGCCGCGCGCCACGACACGCTGGTGCTGTCGGACAGCGATATCGCCGTAGGCCCCAAATGGCTGGCCCAGGTGACCGCGGCACTGGCGCGTCCCGGCGTCGGCATCGTCACCTGTCTTTATACCGGCGAGCCGGCCAAGGATGGCCATCGCTTGTGGTCGTCGCTGGCCGCGATGGGCATGTCCTATACCTTCCTGCCCAATGCGGTGCTGGGCACCAGCCTTGGCCTTGCCACGCCTTGCTTTGGTTCGACCATCGCGCTCAAGCGCCAGACCCTGGACGAGGTTGGCGGTTTCGCCGCTTTCGCCGACCAGTTGGCCGATGATTACGAGATGGGCCGCGCCGTGCGCGCCAAGGGTTACACTTTGGCAATCCCGGCGATGGGCGTTGGCCATACGGCGGCGGAAAATTCGGTCGGCGAGCTGATACGCCATGAGCTGCGCTGGACCCGCACCATCCGGCTGGTTAATCCGGTCGGTTACCTGGGCAGCTTTGTCACCCATGGCTTCGTCTTTGCCCTGATGGCGGCTCTGTTCCTGGATGCTAACGGTGTCAGCCTGGCCCTGTTGGCCGCATCGCTGGGTGCGCGCCTGCTGCTGAAAGCCCGGATTGACGGGCATTTTGGCACCAATGGCGGGCCGTACTGGCTGATGCCGTTGCGTGACCTTTTGAGTTTCGCGGTCTTTGTGGCCTCGCTGTTCGGCGAAACCGTGCATTGGCGCGGGACGCACTTTGCGGTAGAGCCTTCGGGCGCGATGTCCCAGGTCTGAGGACCTGAAAAGTTCCCACTTGTTCCCGGTTTTCCGGGCCCAGAGGTATGACGATGATGAAGTCCCTTTTCCTGCAGGCCCCGTCTTTCGAGGGTTATGACGGCGGCGCCGGCGCGCGCTACCAGATGAAGCGGGAAGTGAAGAGCTTCTGGTTTCCCACCTGGCTGGCCCAGGCCGCGGCGATGGTGCCCGGCTCGCGCCTGATCGACGCCCCGCCGCACAATCTGTCCTTCAAGGACATCGAAGACGATGTGAAGGCACATGAGCTGATCGTCATCCATACCTCCACGCCCAGCTTCAAGTCCGACTGCAAGAGCGCGCGTCTTGTCCGCGCCCTCAATCCCACCGCCAAGATCGGCTTCATCGGCGCCAAGGTCGCGGTCGAGCCGAATGAGAGCATGGCCGCTTGCCCCGAACTGGATTTCGTGGCGCGCAATGAATACGACTTCACCATCAAGGAAATCGCCGAAGGCG
>CANBZE010000366.1 GCA_947373775.1 Alphaproteobacteria bacterium | reverse complement strand
CGGCGCCGAGCGGGTGCACGGAAACCGAACTGGGATTGTGGTAGGCGATCAGCAGGCAGTGGCTCTTGTTGTCGGTGGCGCAGTGCACGGGGCGCACCGGCAGCAGCACCGGCTCGCCTTGCTGGGTCAGGCTGCCATCGGGCGCGACGCGGAAAGCGAAGGCATAGTGATGCGTATCGTTGCCGGCCACGCCGGCGGGACCGCTGGGCGGCTGGCTGTTGCTGGCAATGACATACAGAAACCGGCGCGAGGGATGGGGCCAGGCATATTGAATATTGGCGGGCAGGGCGATGCTGCTGCGGAAGGTCAGCGACGCTGCGTCGGGATCGAGGTCGTAGATCGCCAGGTTGGGCCCGGTCGAAGCATAAAAGGGCAGGGTGGTTTTGGCCTGTGCCGTGCCCGGCAGGGCTGCCGCGCCCAGCAATCCCGCAAATGTCCGCCGATCCAGCATTTTTCCCCTCCAATATGGTTTCCGGGCAAAATAGGGCCCCAAGGCGGGCCGGGCAAATCGGTCACGACTTGTGGAAAAAGCCGAGTTCCCTGCGGGTTTTTGTGTGCAGCCGCGAGCTTGGGGGCGTTAAGCCCCTGCATTGGCTTGAAACACCCTGTTAGGGGGGCCACTTTACGGTATCCGGAGTCGGCCCGAATTGTGTTTGGGCGGCTCTTTGTTTCAAAGGCTTCGCCCAGTTGGGGAAGCCGATTTAGGCCGGGTTATCCGGCAGGAGCATGCCTATGGCGGATGACGCCACCAAGAAGAAAGACGACCACGAATTGTCGCCCCCGGTTTTGCCGCTGCGCGACATCGTGGTTTTTCCGCACATGATCGTTCCTTTGTTCGTGGGCCGCGAAAAGTCGGTCCGCGCGCTGGAAGAAGTGATGAATGACGAGAAGCAGATCCTGCTTCTGACCCAGAAAAACGCCGCCGAGGATGACCCCACGGCCGAAGGTCTGCACACCATTGGCACCCTGGCCACCGTGCTGCAGCTGCTCAAGCTGCCGGATCAGACCGTTCGCGTGCTGGTGGAAGGCAAGGCGCGCGCCCGCGTCACCGGCTTCAATTCCCGCAGCGATTTCTTCCAGGCCACGGTCGAGAAGATCACCGAGGAAGCCGCGCCCGCGCAGGAATCCGAAGCCCTGATGCGCACGGTGAAGGCCAACTTCGAGCAGTACATCAAGCTGAACAAGAAGATTCCGTCCGAGACATTGGCCGCGGTGGCCCAGATCGACGAACCGGCCAAGCTGGCCGACACCGTCGCTTCACACCTGTCGGTCAAGATCGGCGAGCGCCAGGCGCTGCTGGAAACCTTCAGCACCACCGAGCGGCTGGAGAAAATCCTGTCGCTGATCGAGGCGGAAATCGGCGTGCTGCAGGTCGAGCGCAAAATCCGTTCGCGGGTCAAGCGCCAGATGGAGAAGACACAGCGCGAATATTACCTCAATGAGCAGTTGAAGGCGATCCAGAAGGAACTCGGCGAAGGCGAAGAAGGCCGCGACGAGATGAACGATCTGGAAGATCGCATCCGCAAGACCAAGCTCAGCAAGGAAGCGCGCGAAAAAGCGCAGGCCGAAGTCAAGAAGCTGCGCTCCATGTCACCGATGTCGGCGGAAGCCACGGTGGTGCGCAACTATCTCGATTGGCTGCTGTCCTTGCCGTGGGGCAAGAAGAGCAAGGTCAAGCGCGACATCGTCGCCGCCGAACTGGTGCTGAATGACGATCATTTCGGGCTGGAAAAGGTCAAGGAGCGCATTCTGGAATATCTCGCCGTGCAGCAGCGCGTCGGCAAGATGAAAGGTCCGATCCTGTGCCTGGTCGGCCCGCCCGGCGTCGGCAAGACCTCGCTCGCCAAGTCCATCGCCAAG
The DNA here is from genome assembly GCA_947373775.1 of Alphaproteobacteria bacterium. The sequence goes on along the minus strand of CANBZE010000366.1, from coordinate 1,212 downwards.
GCGACGGGCCGCGAATATGTGCGCATGAGCCTGGGCGGCATGCGGGACGAAGCGGAAATCCGCGGTCACCGCAGGACCTATATCGGTTCGATGCCCGGCAAGATCATCCAGTCCATGAAGAAGGCGAAGTCGTCAAACCCGCTCTTTCTGCTGGACGAGATCGACAAGCTGGGCGCCGACTATCGCGGCGACCCGTCTTCGGCGCTTTTGGAAGTGCTGGACCCGGAGCAGAACTCGACCTTCAACGACCATTACCTGGAAGTGGATTTCGACCTGTCGGACGTGATGTTCGTCACCACCGCCAACAGCCTGCACATGCCGCAGCCGCTGATGGACCGCATGGAGATCATCCGCATCCCCGGCTACACCGAGGATGAGAAGATCGAGATCGCCAAGCGCCACCTGATCCCCAAGCAGCGCAAGAATCACGGGCTGAAGGAAGACGAGTGGAAGCTGAGCGACGATGGCGTGCGCGACCTGATCCGCTACTACAGCCGCGAAGCCGGCGTGCGTAACCTGGAGCGCGAGATCGCCAACCTGGCCCGCAAGGCGGTGAAGGCGATCCTGTCCAAGAAAGCCAAGTTGGTCGAAGTGACAGCGGAGAATCTTGGCGAGTATGCCGGCGTACGCCGCCACCGCTTCGGCGAAGCCGAGAGCGAGGACCAGGTCGGTGTTGTCACCGGTCTGGCCTGGACGGAAGTGGGCGGCGAGACGCTGACCATCGAGTCCGTGATGCTGCCCGGCAAGGGCCGCTTCCAGGCCACCGGCAAGCTCGGTGACGTGATGAAGGAATCGATCGACGCGGCGCGGTCCTATGTCCGCTCCAAGGCGACCAGCTTCGGCATCAAGCCGCCGCTGTTCGACAAGATCGACATCCATGTCCACGTCCCCGAAGGCGCCACGCCCAAGGATGGTCCGTCGGCCGGCCTTGCGATGGCCACTTCGATCATCTCGGTGATCACCGGGATTCCGATCCGCCGCGATGTGGCGATGACCGGCGAGGTGACCTTGCGCGGCCGCGCGCTTCCGATCGGCGGCCTGAAGGAAAAACTGCTCGCGGCGTTGCGGGCGGGGATCACCACCGTGATCATCCCCAAGGACAATGAGAAGGACCTGGCCGAAGTGCCCGACAATGTGAAAACGGGCCTGAAGATCGTGCCCGTCGCCACCATGAGCGAGGTGCTGGCCGTGGCGCTGACCCGTCAGCCGGAA
>CANBZE010000365.1 GCA_947373775.1 Alphaproteobacteria bacterium | reverse complement strand
TTTTTACATTTTCGACGGATTTTCAACGGCATGAGTATTTGGTCCGGAGCGCGTCTAACGATGTGCATAAACCAACAATTCGCCCCTTAGCGAATGGCCGCTTTTGGCGCAAAGCGGACGTTGGGCGAACCCGGTGCGAATGACCGCTTTCGGGAAAAGCAGACATGGATGATCTGACATTGGATAGATATGGTTCAAGAAGATTCGCTGGGCAAGGCCCATGTACGAACCTCCCCTTGCCGCGCTGCGCGCAAAGGGGGAGGCAGGTCATGGCCCCAGCGGAGGGTCGCCGCGCGGAATGCGCGGCTCGTGGAAATAAAAAGGGCGGCACATGTGCCGCCCTTTTTTTATCCTATGCTGCCGCGCGGCGGATCGTCCTTGGGATCGCCCGACAGCATCTTGTAGGCGATGGTATAGCGTTCCTCGTGACAGGCGCGGGTCGGCACCGTGCCGCGGTGCAGGATGGCGCCGCGCGCCACCACCAGCCGGCCGGGCCTGGGCGACACCACCACCTCAGCATCCTCATTGTCGTTGTAGAAAATGGTCTCGCCGCCCCAGTCCACCTGCCAGTCCAGATTGGCGTAATACAACACCGTCACATGCTTGCGGTGCACCGAGCAGTCGCGATGGGCATAATAGGTGTCGCCATAGACGCTGCTGTTCACATAGGCGCGCTGGTCGCGCAACGTCTCGCCGATCATCTCCTGCGCCACGCTTTTGAGGCGCAGGAAGAAAGGATCGCTGGTCAGCAGCGCATCGGCGATGTCGGCGGAGGATGCAGAGGCAGGCACATCGGCGCGGCTCTTTTCCTTGCGCTGATAACGCAGGGTTTTGACGATGCCGGCGATTGTCTGGACCATCACCGGATCGATGAAATCGTCGCAGATGAAGAGCTCGCGGCCCGAAATCAGCGTCCGCCCGATTTTTGGTTCTGCCTGCGTCATCGCATCCGGCCCGCTTTTACAGCGTCACTGTATTGGCGGCTAAAGCGGGGTGCAAGTTGGGTCAGACCTGGGGCTTGGGGCGCGGATTCTTGCCCTTATAGCCACCGCTGGGCTTGCCGAATTTCTTGCCGCCGAATTTCTTCTTGTCGCCGAACTTTTTCTTGCCGTGGAAGTCCGGCTTGCGCGGCGGTGCGGCACCTGGCGCGTCATCCCGCACCAGCTTCTCGCGCGGCTTGTCTTCGCGAGGTCTGTCGTCACGGACCTCGCGCGCATGTGCGGTTGTTTCGCCGGTCTGATCCAGCGCGGGCGAGATGCGCACACCGCCCTTCTTGCGCTCGCTGACCAGGATGGTGAATTTCGGCGCCGCCTCGGGCGCCACCTGGAACAGGGTTTCCATCTCGAACACGCGGATGGCGCCGATGTCCTTCTTGGTCAGTTCGCCCTGGCGGCAGATTTCCGGCAGCAGCCATTTGGGATCGGCGTTGCGCTCGCGCCCGACATTCAGGCGGAACCAGACGCCATTTTCCATCCCGCCCGGCGCGGCACCGCGCTCATGGGTGCGCGGATGCGGAGCGCCTTCGGTCCGGTGCGGCCGGGGCCGTTCATCGCGCGGGCCGCGATCTTCGCGCGGCCTGTCTTCACGCGGCCTGTCTTCACGCGGCCTGTCTTCGCGAGGCTTATATTCGCGCTTTTCGCGCGGCCCATCGTGGCGGGGTGTGTCATGGCGGGCCTTATGGTCCTTGGGCCGGCTGTCGCGCTGGAAAGGCTCGTCTTCGATCTCTTCGGGCGCCGGCAGACCGGCGCGGTACATCTTCACAAACGCCGCTGCCAGTTCGCGCGAACCGTGGCTCTTGAGCAATTCATCGGCCATGGCCAGATCGTCTTCGGTGCCCGGCTCGACCAGCAGCGGATTCTTCAGCAGCCGTTCGTGATCGACCTTGCGAATGTCGTCGGCCGAAGGCGCATTGCCCCAGGAGGCCTGGACGCGGGCGCGGTCCAGCATTTCCTCGGCGCGGCGGCGGCGGGCCGGCGGCACCAGCAATACGCTGACACCCTTCTTGCCGGCGCGCCCCGTGCGGCCGCTGCGATGCTGCAGCACCTGGGCGTCGTTGGGCAGGTCGGCATGGATGACAAGACTGAGGCTGGGCAGGTCGATACCGCGGGCCGCCACGTCAGTGGCGACACAGACCCGGGCGCGGCCATCGCGCAGCGCCTGCAGCGCGTGATTACGCTCGCTCTGCGACAGCTCGCCCGACAGCGCCACGCAGGCAAAGCCGCGCTCGGTCAGCTGGGCTTCCATATGGCGCACCGCGTTGCGGGTGTTGCAGAACACTAGCGCGCTGGGCGGGTCCATGAAGCGCAGCAGATTGACCACGGCGCGCTCGATCTTGTTTCCGGCGATGCGGATGGCGCGATATTCGATGTCGGCATGACCCACCGTGTCGCTGCGGGTGGCAATGCGCAGCGCATCCTTCTGGTAATGCGTCGCCAGGGTGACGATGGCCTTGGGCAGGGTCGCGGAGAACAGCAAGGTACGGCGTTCCGCCGGCGTGGTCTCCAGGATGAACTGCAGGTCTTCGCGAAAGCCCATGTCGAGCATCTCGTCGGCTTCGTCCAGCACCACCGCCTTCAGCGACGTCACCTTCAGCACGCCGCGTTCCAGGTGATCGCGCAAGCGGCCGGGCGTGCCGACCACGATATGGGCGCCGCGCGCCAGCTCGCGCCGTTCCGCGCCCGGGTCCATGCCGCCGACACACGACACAATCCGCGCCCCGGCATAATGATAAAGCCAGCTCAGTTCGCGCTGCACCTGCATCGCCAGTTCGCGCGTCGGCGCGATGATCAGCGCCAGCGGATCGCCGGCCGGGCCCATTGTCTGGGCGCCTTCCAAAAGCGTGTCGGCCAGCGCCAGGCCGAAAGCGATGGTCTTGCCCGAACCGGTCTGGGCGGAGACCAGAAGATCGCGGCCCTCCGCTTCCTCGGCCACCACCGCCAACTGCACGGGCGTGGCGTCCTTATAGTCGCGCTCGCTGAGGGCGCGGGACAAAGCAGGATGGGTGGTGGGGAAGGTCAAAGGGAACTTTCAGGGCAGGATTTTCGCCCCCTCTTTATCCCGAAACCCCAAAAAAGATA
>CANBZE010000364.1 GCA_947373775.1 Alphaproteobacteria bacterium | reverse complement strand
GGGTCGCGAGTCAGCAGGCTGCTATAGATTTGTTCGGATTCAGCGCCGCGTTTTTGCAGTGCCAGCATGCCGGCCTTGCCAAGCAGAATTTCGCGGGTCTGCGGAGCCTTGTCGTAGGAGACGAGATAGTCGTCTTTGCGCCCCAGACGGTAGAGCAGGCTGTTATAGGCGCAGTGCAAGTCGGCATTGGCTGGATTGCGCTCCAACAGACGCTGGTAAAGAGCCACGCAATCATCGAACCGGCCGAGCTGGTGCAGGATGTCGATGCGGCGATTGTCCAGATTGGGCAATTCCGGCGCCAGCGCTTGGGTGCGTTCCAGGCTTTCCAGCGCATCGGCATGCTTGTTCTGACTGCCCAAAACGATCGACAGGTTGTTGTGGATGGCGGCCTCCAGCTTGGGGCCCCGCGCATGGGACAGCGCCTTGCGCAGCGGCGCTTCGGCTTCCGCCATCTGTCCAGTCTCGGCCAGCACCGAACCCAAGGCGATATAGCCGTCGACATGTTCGGGGTGGACGCGCAGCAGCTTGCGGTAGGTGGCTTGCGCGTCTTCGGGCCGGCCGAGCTTTCGCTGTGCCATGCCCAGCGACAAATAGGCGTCTGCCGCGTTGGGTTCTGTCTTGATGGCCGCGAGGAAGGCCGACACGGCTTGTTCGAACTGCCCCATGCTGGCCAGGGCGGTGCCATGGAAAAATGCAAAGCGCCCCAGGCGGGGGTTGAGCGCGCGTCCCCGCTCGAACAGGGACGCAGCCTCGGCAAACTGTCCCTGCTGCAGGCGGATCGCGCCCACCAGCGGCACCAGCTCATCGCTGATCCGCAAGGCGATCAGCGGCCGCACAACTTCGTCGGCGGCAGCGGTGTTTCCGGCCTGCAGCAACTGCCAGCCCAGGGCAAGGGATTGCTGGACATTCGGTATCATGGCTTGCGCGGTTCTTCCGGAAATATCGGCGCCGGATTGACCGCGAGACGCTCTGCAAGCCAGTCGGCACAGGCTTTTTCAATGTCTGCGCCGACGCGCACATGGGTGCCGGTGGAAAGGGCGTAATAGGACGCCGGCGCGCCTTTTTCGATATACTTGTCGAACATCGCCGTGCAGTTGAGCACGACATTGCTGGGGTCGAGCCCGCCGCAGGCGATCAGCGCCGGCGGCGAATTGCTGGCGACGTAATTCAGTGGATTGACCTGCTGGATCCGTTCCACGTTCTTCCAATGGGGGCTGGCCATATCGTGCTTGCGATACGCCGCGACGATGGCGCGGGAATCCTGGTCATTGGTTCCCAGATAATCGCCGAACATGGAGGCGGCCTTCTCGTCGCTGCTGAGGAACATGTCGGTGAGGGGCGATTCAATCACCGAAGCCTGCAACATGCTGGATTGGCCGGCATTGCCGCCGACATCGCCTTCCAGCGCTTTGACATCGCCCGTCACCGCCAGCATAGCGGCCAGGTTGCCGCCCCGCGACACGCCCCAGATGCCGATGCGCGCGGGGTCAATATGGTACTGGCGCGCATGCGCCCGGAAGAAGCGTATATAGGCCTTGGTGTCGAACAGCATCTGCGGCATGCGCCCGCTGCGGCGATAGTCGATGCGCGCCACCGCGATCCCGCGCGCGCGCATGGCCGCCAGCACGCGCTGCACCACCATATCGCGCGGGTCATTATAGGAGCCGCCCTTGCCGTGGATGTAGAGCAGCAGGGGCGCGGAAGCGGCTGCGCCCGGCAAATACAGGTTTGCTTTCAACGCGAAGGGCGTTCCCAGATCGTCGATCTGCGCCACCGCGATGTCGGCATGATCCTGCTGGGCCGCGCAAGGAAGGCCGGCAAAAAGCGCAAGGGCAAAGGCGGCCGGCCAGATTCGCATCTTCTTCCTCCCAACCCGCGGATTTTGGGGCTGTATACACTCGCGGCGCAGCGTCTTGGCTGCAACAGCCGCCAGAATTCCAAAGAAGAATGGCACGTCGCGCCGATTCCGAGAAGTTCATTGCGGTGCAGAAATTTTTTCTACCGCAACGCAATAGCCCTGTATGGCCGCACTGGCCGTAAGCTGGCAAACACGCCGCGATCTTCCTGAAGAAATGCATCAAGGCTGCGGCGGCATTCGCGCGTGTGCAACGCCGAACTGGACAAACTGTCAGTACAAAAATTCCTCCCAGGCTTCGCGCGGCGATGGTGGGGACTGCCGCTGACCTGTCCGCAAAATTGGCAAACTCCCTTGACGGTGAATGTAATCAGCGGCGAGATAACGGTAACATTGCAAGTTCATGGCCGGGAGGCGCGTCGCGTAATCAACTAACTTAGCTGGGGGAATTCATGGAAAATCTGTGCAGGAATCTCATGCTTGGCGGCTCGGTTGCCGCCATGGTGGCCGCGACATCGTCAACCGCCACGGCCCAGCAAGCCGCACCACAAACCGAAAGCGTGACGGTTTCCGCCTCCCGCATTCAGGTGGAGGGTTATTCCCAACCCACCCCGGTCACGGTGATCGGCGTCGAAACCCTCAACCGCGACGCCAAGGTTTCTATCGGCGACGCTATCCGCGAACTGCCGTCGATGGGCATCTCCGACTCCCCTAGCAACGGCTCCCACTCCGGCAACGCCTCCCAGGGCGATGCCGGTCTCGATACCGTCAACCTGCGCAGCCTGGGCGTGGTGCGTACCCTGGTCTTGTTCGACGGCCAGCGTGTCGCCACCTCGAACCCCAACGCGTCCGCTCCGCCGGCCATCGGCGGCGTCGATCTTTCGACCATCCCCACAAGCATTATCGAACGCGTGGACGTGGTGACCGGCGGCGCCTCGGCGATCTGGGGCTCCGACGCCATGGCCGGCGTGGTCAACCTGGTGATCAACAAGCATTTTAGCGGCTTCAAGGCCAACTTAACCTACGGCAACAGTTCGTACGATGACCATATGAGCTACAAGGGTGAAGTGACCGCCGGCACCGACTTCCTGAGCGGCCGCGGCCATACCGAATTCGCGGCCAGCTATACCATGAGCCCGAATACCATGATGAATTGGAACCGCCCCTGGTACAACAACTCCAACTCCGCCCTGTACCCCTGCGCATTGGTGGGAAGGACCGGGCC
>CANBZE010000363.1 GCA_947373775.1 Alphaproteobacteria bacterium | reverse complement strand
TCCACCGCCATGCGGCGCCGAATGAAAAAACCGCACCGCATGTATCAGGCCGAAGTCCAGTATGGTTCCGCAGCGGGAAAAAATTCCACCGGCACTTCCGGCACGAATTCCTTGATCCAGCCGGCGCAATATTTCATCCCCGCCGACAGCGAGGCATTCTGGCCCAGCAGCACCAATCCCTTCTTGCCGCCTGCCGCGATCATGTCCTGGGCATACTCGACCAGCTCCCATTCCGGTGTATAGCCGCACACCACCACATCCACCGGCCCGTTGATCAGGGCGATGCCTGGCAGCTGAGTGACCCTTCCCAAGGCGGTGGCCACGGCGGCGACGGCAAGCTTGGGATCGCCCACCACGCGAAGCGTCTTGTCGTCAAGTTTTTCGGAAAGCTCCTGCGCCAGTGCCAGCAGCGTCGTCGCAGGGCGGCGGAACAGGTTTGCGCCGTTTGTCTCGGCCTGCCAGCCCAGCGCCTGGGCCATTCCGGCGGCGATGCCATCGGGCATGCGGTCGCGCCAGTGGTCGTGCAGATTGAACAGCACCATATTGTGGGCGCGCAGGAAATCGCGTTTTTCCGCGAACAGCGTGTTTGTTTCCAGCCGCGCCAGGTCGTCGGCGGTAGACCAGAAGCCGGGATCGTAGGTGAGGACCAGATTGCGGCCCGCATTCGCGGCGGCTTTCAACACATCAATGCCGGCCATCACCGTCACCGCGATGCCCGTGACAGACTGAGTGGGGTCGCCCGCCGAAATCCGGTCCACCGTCTGGGCACGGTTGTTGGCTCCGGTCCTGGCCAGAATGCGCTGGATCAGCTGCTGGGCGATGATGTCAGCCACGATTCAAATCCTTGTGTTGATCTCAAGGACGGGACGGCGAAGATTCCAGTAGGGCTCGATCAGGGGCAAAAAACGCACCGGCACTTCGCCAACGAAACCCTTCAGCCAGTCAGCGCAGAATTTCATGCCCCATTGCTCCGACACGACATGACCCAGCACGATCAGGCCCTTCTTGCGGCCCGTCGCCACCAAGTCATGGGCATAGGCAATCAGATCCCAGTCCTGCGCTTCCCCGATCACCAGCACATCGGCGTCGCTGTCCAGCGGATTGGTGCCGTTAAAACCGCTATAGCCCCAGCTGACCACAACATTGCTGACGGCAAGAGCCGGATCGCCAACGACGCGCAAGGTGCGGTCGCCCAGCCTGCGCTGGAAGCCTTTCGCCAACTCGGACAGCGTGGTGGGAGGAAGGTTGTAACGACGGCTGTTCGCCGCATCCCTATAGCCGGTCCAGCCCATCTGCTGCGCCATGCCGAAATTGATACCATCCACCGGCAGCTTGCGGTGCCAGTGATCATGAAACCGGAACGAGACCAGATTATGGGCACGGACGAAAGCGAGCTTGGTCTTGTAGAGCGGATCGCTTTCCAGGCCCTCGAGCGCATCGAGATGCGACCACCAGGTGGGTTCATGGGTGATGATCAGATTGGCTTTCGCCGCCACCGCGGCCTTCATCGCGTCGAAGGTCGCCATCATGGTGGTGGCGATGCCGGTGACTTGGGTCGTTCCCTCGCCCACGATAATGCGGTCCACCCCGCCCTCGAACCAGGGCGTGCCGATCTGGCCGTGCATGCGCGCCAGAACGTCATTGACAGTGAGGCTTGCGGCACTGGCGGGCAACGTGGCAACGGCGGCCAGCGCCGCGCCTGAAGCGACCACATCACGACGGCGGACAATCATTCCGCCGCCGGCTTTTGCAGGTAAATCTCTCCGCCGCCCTGCTTGAACTCGTCCGACTTTTTGGCCATGGCGGCGCGGATTTCGGCGGTGGACATGCTGTCGTTGGTACCGCGCGCCGCATCGCGCACTTCCTGCGAAATCTTCATCGAGCAGAATTTCGGCCCGCACATGGAGCAGAAATGCGCCACCTTGGCGCCCTCGGCCGGCAAGGTTTCGTCGTGATAGAGCTGCGCGGTTTCCGGATCCAGCGCCAAGGCGAACTGGTCGCGCCAGCGGAATTCAAAGCGCGCCTTTGACATCGCATCGTCCCAGATGCGCGCCGACGGATGGCCCTTGGCCAGGTCGGCGGCATGGGCGGCGATCCGGTAGGCGATCACACCGGCCTTGACGTCGTCGCGATCGGGCAAGCCCAGATGCTCCTTGGGCGTGACGTAGCAAAGCATGGCGCAGCCGAACCAGCCGATCATCGCCGCGCCGATGGCGGAGGTGATATGGTCATAGCCCGGCGCCACATCGGTGGTCAGCGGCCCCAGGGTATAGAACGGCGCCTCGTCACAGGCCGCCAACTGGCGATCCATGTTTTCCTTAATCTTGTGCATCGGCACATGGCCGGGGCCTTCGATCATCACCTGGACATCGTGCTTCTGGGCGATCTTGTTCAATTCGCCCAATGTCTCCAACTCGGCGAACTGGGCGGCGTCATTGGCGTCGGCAGTCGAGCCGGGGCGCAAACCGTCGCCCAGGCTGAACGACACGTCATACTGCTTCAGCAGTTCGCAGATGTCCTCAAAGTGCGTGTAGAGGAAATTCTCCTTGTGATGCGCCAGACACCACTTGGCCAGAATCGAGCCGCCGCGCGACACGATGCCGGTGACGCGTTCGGCGGTCAGCGGCACATGCGCCAGCCGCACGCCGGCATGGACGGTGAAATAATCCACCCCCTGCTCGCACTGTTCCACCAAGGTATCGCGATAGATTTCCCAGGTCAGGTCCTCGGCCACGCCGCCGACCTTTTCCAGCGCCTGGTAGATCGGCACGGTGCCGATCGGCACCGGCGAATTGCGCACGATCCATTCGCGGATGGTGTGGATGTGGCGGCCGGTGGAGAGGTCCATCACCGTGTCGGCGCCCCAGCGGATCGCCCAGACCAGCTTGTCGACTTCCTCGCCCACGCTGGAGGTGACGGCGCTGTTGCCGATATTGGCGTTGATCTTGGTGAGGAAGTTGCGGCCGATGATCATCGGCTCGGTCTCGGGATGGTTGATGTTGGCGGGGATGATGGCGCGGCCGCGGGCGATTTCGTCGCGCACGAATTCGGCGGTGATTTCCTGCGGGATATTGGCGCCAAAGCTGTTGCCGT
>CANBZE010000362.1 GCA_947373775.1 Alphaproteobacteria bacterium | reverse complement strand
GCCGAAGACGTCGCCCGCGGCCTGATCGAAATTGCGCCGCCCGGTCTTGCGCATGTCTTCTATTCCGACAGCGGCTCCACGGCGGTGGAAGTGGCGCTGAAGATGGCGCTGGGCTTCTGGAAGCATCAAGACAAGCCGCGCACCAAAATCATCGCGCTGGAGCACGCCTATCATGGCGATACAGTGGGCACGATGTCGACGGGCGCGCGCGGCGTGTTCACCACTCCTTATGCGCCGCTGTTGTTCGATGTGGTGCGCCTGCCGTTTCCTGCGCCCGGCCGCGAACAGGAAACCCTCGACATGCTGAAAGTGGCAGCCAAGGACGCTGCCGCCCTGATCGTGGAGCCGCTGATCCTGGGCGCGGGCGGCATGCTGATGTATCCGCCGGAAGTCTTAAGGGCGCTGGCCATCATCTGCCGCCGCAACGGCACGCTGTTCATCGCCGATGAAGTGATGACCGGCTTTGGCCGCACCGGCACCCTGTTTGCCTGCAAGCAGGCCGGCGTTTCACCCGACATCCTCTGCCTGTCCAAGGGGCTCACTGGCGGCTGCCTGCCGCTGGCGGCGACCTTGTGCACGCCGGAGATTTTCGAAGCGCATTATTCAGAAGACCGCAGCCGCACCTTTTTCCATTCCAGTTCCTTCACCGCCAATCCCATCGCCTGCGCCGCCGCCCGCGCCAATCTGGAAATCTGGCGCGACGAACCGGTGGCCGGGCGCATCACAGGTCTGGGCGCGATACAGGAAGAGCGGCTGGAAAGGTTCCGCACTGATTCCCGCTTCATCCATGTCCGCCGGCAGGGCACCATCGCCGCCCTGGACCTGAAGGTGGCGGATCCTGGGTATCTGGCCGGCATCGGGCCCAGGCTGACCGCGTTTTTCCTGGAGCGGGGGATATTGCTGCGCCCGCTGGGCAACACCATTTATGTCATGCCGCCTTACGGCATCACGGCGCCGGAACTCGATCTGGTGTATGATGCCATCGCTGCGGCCGCTGCAAAATTCGCGTAACCGTCCGGTGATCCGCACGAACTGACTTGCGTAAAGGTTTTTGGCGTAGAAGCTTCAGGATCAAGCCCATGACGATCAAGCCGCTCTATCTGGTAATGGCCGCCGCCGCAGCGGTGGTGTTCGCACCCTCGCTGGTGTCGCGCACCTATGCGGGCGACCTGAACAAGGAAATTCCCGCCGCCGTGTCCGATCCGGCCAATGCTGGCTTCATGGAAGTGGCGGTGCTGGCCGGCGGCTGCTTCTGGGGCCAGCAGGGCGTGTTCGAGCACATCAATGGCGTCACCAAGGTGGTGGCCGGCTATGCCGGCGGCGGCAAGCAGACCGCGAATTACGACCAGGTCTCCAATGGCAACACTGGCCATGCCGAATCGGTCGAAATCACCTTCGATCCCCGCAAGATCACCTTCGGCCAGTTGCTGCGCATCTATTTCTCGGTGGCGCATGATCCCACCGAGCTGAATCGCCAGGGCCCGGACGAGGGCACCCAGTACCGCTCGGAGATTTTCGCCGCCACGCCGGAGCAGGACGCCACCGCCCGTGCCTATATCGCCCAGCTGGATTCGGCCCATGTCTTCGCCGCCCCCATCGCCACCAGGATCGAGCCGCTGAAGGCCTTTTATCCGGCCGAGGACTACCATCAGGACTATCTGTTCGCGAACCCGAACGCGGCTTATATCCGGGTCAACGACCTGCCCAAGATCGCCAACCTCAAGCGCGTCTGGCCCGATTATTACCGGGAAAAGCCGGTTTTGCTGGCCCAGAAGTAGTCATTAAAGCCCCGTCACATTCACCAATTCCGCTTAAGGTCCGGGAAGGGGCGTTCCCTTTGCCGTTCTGATCTGGTAGTTCGTCCCCCGGCTTGGGCTCCCATGCCGCCAACCGGCGGATTTTGCGGGCAAAACCGAAGAAATTAAAGCGAAACCAAACCATGAAAACTGAACGTCTGATTGTGGGCGGTGTCGCGCTGCTGGTCGGCCTTTTGCTGGGCTGGATGGTGCGCGGTGTGTCCACCTACAATGTCCATTCCGCCGCGGTCGCCATTTATGACGACTGGCGCGTGGCTTGCCCTGCCGCCGAGACCAAGGAAGGCGCCTGCGAACTCAGCACCGACATCATGGACCGCACGCAGCCCCAGCCCACCCCGATCGCCCGCGCCACAATCACCACCGACAAGGATGGCAAGAAGATCATGGGCTTCATCCTGCCTTATGGCGTGGCGCTGGAAGCCGGCATGGGCATGCGCATCGGCAAGGATCCGGTGAAGGTCATTCAGTACCGCACCTGCAACACCGTGGGCTGCATCGCCCAGACCCCGTTCGACGACGCCCTGGCTTCCAGCCTGAAGGGCGCCGATGACGTGGCGGTGATGTTCGCCGGTCTGGACGGCAAGCCGGTGACCTACCCGCTTTCGTTCAAGGGCTATTCCAAGTCCTTCAGTTCATGGAAGGGCGATGAAGCCCGCCGCAAGAGCTGGTTCTGGAGGCTCTTCTCATGATGAAGACCGTCCTTGCGGGCGCCTTCATGGGCCTGATGACCTGCGCCGCCCTGGCGCAGGCGCCGGCCGCCGCGCCGGCTGCGCCTGCGGCCCCGGCCAAGCCCGAAGTGAAGACGGTTCAGGACTGGGCCGTGCGCTGTTTTCCGATCGCCAGCCCCAGCCCCTGCGACATGTTCCAGCAACTGGACAATCAGCGTACCGGCCAGCGTGTCGTCTCCTTCTCCATCGCCTTCTATCCCGCCCTCAATCGCCATGCCCTGGTGATCGCGGTGCCGCTGGAAGTGTCGATCCCCGTGGGGCTGAAGCTGCAGACCTCTACCTACACCTCGCCCATGCTCAAGTATCGCCGCTGCGACCGCAACGGCTGCTATGTCGAGATGGCCGTGGAAAATGGCGTGATCGACGCGCTGGCCCGCTCCAGCGGTGACGGCGGCAAGATCGCCATCGCGGCTGACGGCGGCAAGGTCTACAATCTGGCCTTCTCGCTCAAGGGCTTTGCCGCGGCCCATGATGACATGGTGAGCCAGGCGCGCGCCAAGGCCAAGACGCCGGCCGCGCCCGCACCCACCGCCAATCCCTGATTGAGGTCAC
>CANBZE010000361.1 GCA_947373775.1 Alphaproteobacteria bacterium | reverse complement strand
TGCGCCCAGTGCGGAATGACCGAGAAGAAGGCGAACTCCGCCTGGTCGGGCTGGCGCAACAACGCCGCGCCCTGGCCGAAATAATTCAGCAGCAGTGCGGGCAGCGCCACGAACAGCCAGGCATACTGGATGGGCTTCCTGCCAAAATGACCCATGTCGGCATACAGCGCCTCGCAGCCCGTCACCGCCAGCACCACCGCGCCCAGAGACACGAACGCCACCCAGGGCGCATGCAGGAACATCAGCAGCGCATACCAGGGATTGAAGGCGGCCAGGATGCCGGGGGTTTGCAGCAGCGAGGCCAGGCCAAAGCCGCCCAGCGCGATAAACCACAACACCATCACCGGCCCGAACAGCCGGCCGATCTTGTGGGTGCCGCGGCTCTGGAACAGGAACAGGCTGGCCAGGATGATCAGCGACAGCGGCACCACCAAGTTCGCGAAGTGCGGGTTCTCGACCTTCAGGCCTTCCACCGCCGACAGCACGGTCACGGCGGGGGTCAGCATGCCGTCGCCGAAGAACAGTGCCAGGCCGACAATGGCGCCGATGCCGATGGTGGCCTTGGTCCGGCGCGTCATGCCCGGCGAGCGGTGCGCCAAGGCCGCAAGCGCCAGCGTGCCGCCCTCGCCATTATTGTCGGCGCGCATGATGATCAGCACATACTTGACTGTCACCACCAGGATCAGCGCCCAGAAGATCATGGAGAGCGAACCCATCACCGCAACATGATTGGGCAAGCCGCCTTCGGTGGCCAGCACCGTGGCCTTCAAGGCATAAAGCGGCGAGGTGCCAATGTCGCCGAACACCACGCCCATCGCGCCCAGCATCAGGCCGAACATGGTGTGGCGGTTGCAGTCGGGCGCCTTGTGCTCGCCCTCGCCCTCGGGCACGCCCGCGAGCGGATCGCTGGCGTGATGCTCCACCACCGGCTCCGATGCGGGTGTCTGTCCAGGCTCGGGCAGGTTTGTGATCACAGGCGGTGTGGCATCAAAGGACGTGTAAACCCTCGATTGCGTACCCCCTCAGGTCCGCAAGGGGCGGGACACTAGGCTCAGTCCCGATTCGCTCACAGTGGGGAGAGGCAGAATAGCGCAGCGGAGGGAGTAAGTCGCTGGCCTGGCTAGTTTATTTCGCCGATCAGGGCAGTGGCACCCATGCCGCCGCCGCCATCTGCCACCAGATCGGGACGATCTTTCGCGTCGGGTACGCTGTCGCTACCGGACCCGCCGATAAAGCCCTGCACCGGATAGAGCTTGGCGCCCCAGCCGCCGGTCTTGAGATTGTAGACCCGCACCATCGACCAGTCGTTGCCGCTGCTGACGTCTTCAACCGGGTTGTTCACATAGATGGAGCCGTCATCCAGCCAGTTGGCGTGGTCGATGCGGATCTCGCGCGCGCCCACCACGCGGCGCACCACCGCGACATGGCCTCTGGTCCCGCCGGCATAATTGTTCAGCACCATCACCGCGCCCGGTTCCGGCAGGTTGCCACGCTG
Organism: Alphaproteobacteria bacterium; assembly: GCA_947373775.1. The sequence continues at coordinate 1,622 of CANBZE010000361.1, read as the reverse complement.
ATATTTGCCGGCCGCCTTGTCCCACCAGGTATAGGCGTCGCCGAAAATCTTGATGCCGGAATGTTCGCGCGCATACGGCACGCATTGCAGTGGGGCATGGCCGTCATTCTCGACATGGGCATGGCCGCGTTCGCGCGGCATCGGCGTCTGGGCGTAATCCATCACGTCATCGCCGCTGCTGGCGCAGCCTTCCAGCGCCAGCGCGAGCGCGGCGACTGCTACGAATTTTCCGATGATACCCATGACCCACACACCTCAACCCGCCTGCAGGTTAGGCGCGGGCGCACCAAGGCAGCGTTAGGCCAATGCATCGGATTTTAGGAATTAAAAAGCGCCGGGATTTTTTTACTGTTCGCTAACCACGACGATTGCGCTTGTATCCGTTGCGCCTCGCTTTGGCTCGGCGCGCTCGCTGCTCAATTTGGTCCGCTGGACCAAATTGTCGGCATCGGCTTTCGCCGCCACCGACCGCAGCTCTCACTCGCCCGGGGTAATCTGCTGGCGAACGGCGCGGGGGGCGATGGCGCCCATGGCGCCGATGGAAACAAGCCCCGATACCGCAAAGAAGAAGAACAGGGCGCTCCAGTTGGATTCGGCGAAAGCGAAGATGGGCAGCACCACGCCCACCACCAGTTCGGGGACGCCGCGCCAGCCACCTTTTTGAATCTCGCCCACCCGGGTGGTGCGGTTGAAATCCATGCGGCTGGAGAAGAAGGCGTCGAAGGTGGCGCGGGTATTGGCCAGGATCAGGCCGGAAGGAAACACCACTGCCAGGAGCAGCGAGGCCACCAGCTTGGGCTCGCCCTGGCGATTCAAAATGCGTTGGCCCAGGAACAGATAGCCGATGGAGGAAAAGATACCGAGCACGGTGACCAGAAGGCCCAGCCAGGTCACGCCCGGATAATAGGCGGCGCCCATATACATCAGGGTCAGCGAGATCGCCGCGCTGCCAAAAGCCAGCATGTAGAAGGCGAACTGGCACATCTGCAACGTCATGGCCGCCTTTTTCCAGACGGGCATTGCGCTGGACCAGATGGTGGGCAGAAGCTTGCGCGCCACCTGGGCATGACCTTTTGTCCAACGGGCTTGTTGCGCTCTCCACGCCGCGGCGGTCTGGGGTAACTCGCCCGGCACAATAAGGTCCGACACCATGGCGCCGCGCCAGCCCTGCATCATGCAGCGCATGGACAGATCCAGATCTTCCGTCAGGGTATCGCCGGTCCAGCCGCCGCCCTGTTCGATGGCGGTGCGGTTCCACACGCCGGCGCTGCCGTTGAACGACAGCGGCAGTCCGGCGCGCCAGCGCGCTTCCTGTTCCACCGCAAAATGGGAATCCAGCAACAGACCCTGGACCCGCGTCAGCCAGTTGGCGTCGCGGTTGGCATGGCCCCAGCGCGACTGCACGAAAGCAAGACCGCTGTCGGCCAGCAGCACCGGCACGGTGCGGCGCAGGAAATCGGCCGGCGGCACAAAGTCGGCATCCAGCACAGCCACGAAGGGCGCATCGGAATGCGAAAGACCGAAGGCGAGATTGCCGGCCTTGAAACCCTTGCGGCTGCCGCGGCGCAGGATATGGAAATTCACGCCTTCGGGAACCACGGCGCGCACCTGGGTGGCCAGTG
>CANBZE010000360.1 GCA_947373775.1 Alphaproteobacteria bacterium | reverse complement strand
ACAGCGCGGCCTCTGCGAAACCCGCATCGGCGGCCAGCAGGCCGCGCACCGTGTGGGGCAGGTCGTCCCGCTCCCAGTATGGCAGCAGGTAACTGAAGGCCCAGCTCAGCCCGGCGCCGATCAAGGTATCCACGATACGTTCGAAGAATTGCGGATGCACCAGCGGATCGACGAAGTGCAGTAGCAGCAACGAGGAGATCGACGCGCCCACCGCCGGTATGCGATACGCCACCAGGCCATAGGCATGGCTGGTGCCGACCGCCAGCACGATAAACAGCAGCAATACCGGCGCAGGAAAAGTGTTGATGAAGGTCACGGCCAGGGCGCAGCCGATCAGGGTACCGGTGACGCGGTCCCAGCGGCGCTGGCTGGTGACGCTGTAATTGGCGCGCATGATCAGGGCGATGGTCAGCAACACCCAATTGGCATGGGCGAAGCGGGGAAACACCAAGGTCAGCCCCAGTCCCACCGTCATGGCCAGGGCCAGACGGATGGCATAGCGCAGTGCGGGACTGCGCCAGCGGAATTGATTCAACAACACGGTGATGCCGCGCGGCGCATCCTGGCGGAACAGATCCAGGTCCAGTCCTGCCGCCAGGGTGGTGGGCTCGGTGGCGTCGTCCAAAGCTACGGCCAGGGTGGCGATATAGCTGTCGGCCAGCACCAGCTTGTTGGCGGTGGCGGTGAAGGCATGGAGGGTGGGATCGTCGGGCGCCGCTGCTTGCGCCTGCGTCACCGCATCCTGCAACTGGCGCGCATCCTCGGCATGGCGCAGAGGCGTGGTGTGGCCGTGCCGGAAGCGCAGCGCCAGGGTCAACCGTTCCACTTCCTCCGCCATCTGGCTGACGAACGTGTTCAGCCGCCACATCAGCTCGCGTTGGGGTGCATGGCGCAATGCTTCCAGATCGGCATCCGACGACAGCACGGTCTCGAATGCGTCCAGCAACGCGATCAAGGTGTCGATACGCTTGAGCTGCATGCGATGGGTCCGCCGCGCGAACAGGCTGTCGCGCGCCGCCTGCAGCCGGTCGGCCAGCGCCGCATGCGCGTCGATCAGGGCGCGGAAGGCGCCATGGCCGGTGGTGTCGGGATTGTAGAGCGCCGCCTTGGCCCGCAGGTAGGCGGCGAAGGCGTGCATCGCTTCGGCCAGCAGCAGCCGGCGGCCCCGGTCGTCGAACAGCCAGGCGATGACCACGGCATAGACGGTGTAGCCGAACGCGCCTAGCATCGTCAGCATCAGATGATCGGCCACGTCGGATGGGGTGGCGAAGCTCTGACCCATGGCGAAGACGAAGGCCAGTACGCTGGTCATCGCCAGGCTCATCACCCATTTGCCATAGGCCGAGATCAATCCGGCCCACGTCCCGACAAAGGCGGTGGCGATGATGAAGGCCGTGGTGTCGAAGCGCGCGAAGCCCGACAGCGCCGTGAAGAACATGGTGCTGAGAAAGGCAAAGCCCATGATCCAGGCTTTCTGGCGCAGGGGATCGGTGCGGTCGCTGATGGAAACGCAGACCGCGCCGCTGGCGGCGGCCACGGCGGCGGTGAAGCCCAACCCCCAGCCGATAGTGACCCCGGTCAGCCCCACGCCGATGGCGACCGACAGGCCGTTTTCGATATGGGCCCGGAACACGGCCAGGGAAATGGAGCGGGGAAAGGAAGCCATCTTGTGTGGAGAATAGGGCTGACTATGTTAGATGCGAGCTTTCTTTTGCCGCAGGAGATGTGTGTGAGCGACGATATTACCTCCTTGCGGGTGCATGTGCATGGCTTTGTCCAGGGCATCGGCTTTCGCGATTTCCTGGTGATGGCGGCACAGCAGCAGAATCTGGATGGCTGGGTGCGCAACCGTTCCGATGGATCGGTGGAAGCTTTGGTCTCCGGTCCCACCAAGGCGGTGGAGGTTTTCGTCACCAATGCCACCAGGGGCCCGCAAGGCGCCAAGGTCAGCGCCGTGGACCTTCACAATTCCGAACCGCCAGCGGAAAAAGGTTTTATCCGGCGGCCGTCCCTTTAGGCGCGAGGACGTTTGAGTTCTCGGAACGCGGACAGCGCGAAAACCAGCAGCGCGACCAGGCTGAGCAAGCTGCCGATGCCCACCGCCGGCTCCAATGCCGTGTTGCCGGTGTTGAGCATGATCGCCAGGGCAGGAATCATGATCGCCACGCCCAGGGTGGCGCAGCCGTAATTGATCCATGCCAGGCGCGGCGAGAAGGTCTCGCGGGTCAAAGCATAGAAGGTGCCGTAGATCGACATGGTCACCCATCCCAGCAGGTTGAGATGGGCATGGGCCGGTGCCAGCGCGAAATTCTGCGACACCGCCATGGCGATGCCCCAGCACATGCCCATCGCGAGAAACAAAGCGCCTGTCATGAAGAAAGCAGCGGATACACGCGGCATGAAATTCCCCCTTTTTGAAATGACTAGCCAAAAATCTTTTTGAAACTCTGCTTCAGCGCAACGTCCACATCGGCCATCGACACCGCGATGCCCAGATCCGCAAGGCTGGTGACGCCATGGGCCGTGACGCCGCACGGCACGATGCCGGAGAAATGCGACAGGTCCGGCTCAACATTCAACGCCACGCCATGCAGCGTAACCCAGCGCTTGATGCGCACACCCAGCGCCGCGATCTTGTCTTCGCGCATCCCGCGCTCGACCCAGATACCGACACGGCCCTCGCGCCGCTCGCCCTTGACGTTGAACTGCGCCAAGGTCTCGATCAGCCATTGCTCCAGGTCGCGCACATAAGCACGCACATCCGGCGTACGCGTTTTCAGATCGAGCATGGCATAGCCCACGCGCTGGCCTGGCCCGTGATAGGTGAACTGGCCGCCGCGCCCGGTGTGGTAGACCGGAAAGCGCGCGTCCAGAAGATCAGTGTCCTTGGCGCTGGTGCCGGCGGTGTAGATCGGCGGGTGTTCCAGCAGCCAGACTTGTTCACCGGCTGTCCGATCGGCGATGGCGGCGGCGCGGGCCTCCATCTGGACCAGCGCCTCGGGGTAGGGCACCGGCTGGTCGCTGATCTTCCACTCCGGGCCGGTCTTTACGGGGGCGTCCAAGTTAAGCTTTCCGAAACCAGGTTCCGGCAGGCTGGCCGGGTTTCCACCAATGTAAGGTCTCGGCCC
>CANBZE010000359.1 GCA_947373775.1 Alphaproteobacteria bacterium | reverse complement strand
AATCCGGAAATTGAAAATAGCCGACCGGAGACTCGGAGGCCCAAATGCGACTAAACACAGCCCGTGTATGAGATTTCCCAGTCTCTGGCTGAGAGGTGGCGGGCTAACTGGCCGGACTGTCGGGGCTTTTGGGACAGGGCCCGACAGCGGGTCAGAGACCGGACTGTTTGGCTGGGGCGGAAGGGATCGAACCTTCGAATGCTGGAATCAAAATCCAGTGCCTTACCACTTGGCGACGCCCCAGCAGGCGGACCCCGTATAAAGCCAGCCGGGCCCCTCCGCAAACCCGCTGGGAGCGGCCAAATGGCCGGCCAAATGTCCGTTAAGACAGGGCTTTAGGGGCCGGTTGCGGGGCTGGGGGGGCATCGTTATAAGGGCGCCTCCCGAGGCGAGGGGGCACCCCCTTTCGCACTGGTTCGGAGAGTAGCTCAGCCTGGTAGAGCACTACGTTCGGGACGTAGGGGCCGGAGGTTCGAATCCTCTCTCTCCGACCATTTCTCTGCCGCCCAAGGGGCGGCAGAGAAATGGCAAGCCGGCCCGCCGCGACAGCGGAAAAAGGGCCGGCGCGGCAGTGAACCACCATCACATCCCGTAAAAGCCCGCCCAAGGGGCGGCAGAGAAATGGCAGTCCAGCCACCCAGCCGCTACAACAGCCCCATGAATGCCAGCCAAACCCAACTGGTCCCGGGCCGGGAATGCGGCGGCTGCACAGCCTGCTGCAAAGAACTCACCATTGATGCGCCCGAGCTGAAGAAGCCGCCGGGCATCTTGTGTGTCCATTGCACGGGACAAGGCTGCGGCATCTATGAAACGCGGCCCTCGGTATGCGACGGCTTTTATTGCGGCTGGCGGCAGATGCCGCTTCTGGATGACGGCTGGCGTCCCGACCGCAGCGAGATTCTCATCACCACTGCCACCAAACACATCCCGGCGGGATATCCGCCCCAGGGACTGACCTTCGAACTGACCGGTTCGCTGGAGCGGGTGGGCTGGCCGCCCTTTCTCAATCTGGTCTGCGACCTGATCGAGGACCGTGTGCCGGTGTTCCTGTCGGTGCGCGGTGAGCCGGGCCACGTCTCGGCCAACATCTTCCTCAATGACCGGCTGGTGGCGGCGATCACGGCGCGCGATCCGCAAAGGGTCATGAACGGCCTGCTCGACGCGGTCGAAGCCTGCCTTGCGCACCTCAAGGAAAAAGTCACATCCATCAAGCTCTATCTGCCGCGCACCCGCCGCGAAGTGGACATGCCCGACAACACGGCCGGACTGCCGGTCGCAGGCGGCAGCGAACACATCCTGGTGGTGGAAGACGATGAAGGCGTGCGCGCCGCCGTGGTGGATATGCTGGGCGAGCTTGGTTACCGCATCAGCCGCGCCGAGAATGCGCAAGGCGCGCTGGAAGTCCTGCGACGCGAAACGCCGGACCTGATCTTCACCGACGTGGTGATGCCCGGCAATATTCCCACCCGCGAGTTCATCCGCCAGGCGCAAGCGATGCATCCGGGTGTGCGGGTGCTTTACACCTCGGGCTACACCCAGAACTCCATCGTGCATAACGGCAAGCTGGACGATGATGCGGTGCTGCTGTCCAAGCCCTACCGCAAGGACGATCTGGCGCGCAAGCTGCGCAGCGTGTTCGCCGGGACCGCGCGCGGCGCCATTGCCCAGCCCGGGCCCGTGCCGTCCCCGCGCGGCAAGGTGCTGGTCGTGGAGGACGTGGCGCTGATCCGCGTCACCACCGTGAACATGGTGGAGCAGCTGGGCTTTCCCGTGGCCGATGCCGCCGACGCCAATGAGGCGCTGGCCATCCTGAAGCAGGACCGGGCCATCGAGATCCTGCTGACCGACCTGGGCCTGCCGGGCATGAACGGCCACCAGCTGGTGGAAGAGGCGCTGAAGCTCAATCCGGCGCTGAAGGTCATCATCGCCTCGGGCTATTCCACCAGCGAGAATGCCGGCGACCGGGTCCGCGGGGCGCTCTATCTGACCAAACCGTTCGACATGCAGCAGCTGCGCCGGGTCCTGGAAGCCTGAGGCCGCTGTTTCAGCCGGGTTTTGCGGGTTGCGCGAACAGCCATGGGAGCAACGCCCAGCCTGCCACGACCGCCAAGAATTGCGCCGCCAGGAAGCCCGGCACGGAGGCCGGGGCGATACCCGAAAAACTGTCCGTCAGGGCGCGGGCCAGCGTGACCGCCGGATTGGCAAAGCTGGTTGAGGCGGTGAACCAGTAAGCCCCAGTGATGTAAAGGCCGACCAGCATGGGCACGGAAGAGGGCGCGAAACGCGCCCCGCCGGCAATGGTGACGAGAAGCCCGAAGGTGGCGATGAACTCGGCCAGCATCAGCGGTGGGCCGCTGCGCAGATGGGCCGAGGTTTCCAGTATCGCCATTCCGAACATGGCATGGGCGAGCCACACGCCCGCCACGGCCGAGATCACCTGGGTTGCTGAATAGGCCAGTGCTGTCGCCAGCGGCATTTCTCTGCGCAAGGCGAAATACAGCGAAACGCAGGGGTTGAAATGCGCGCCGGATAATGGACCGAGTATCGTTATCAGAACGACCAGCGCCGCCCCTGTTGCGATGGCGTTGGCAAGAAGCGCGACGGCCATGTTTCCGGCGGCGAGCCGCTCGGCCATGATGCCCGAGCCGACCACCGCAATCAGAAGCAAACACGTGCCCAAGGCTTCGGCGGCAAGCCGCCGCGCCAGATCAATCCGCATGCGCGCGGCTGCCAATGTCGTCCAGCCTCTTTTTCAGAGACATGCGATCCAGGCTCTTGATGGGAAGGGCGGCAAACAATTCGATCCGGCGCTGCATGCTCAAATGTGCGTCGCGGAATGCGGCGACGATCTTCTTCTCTTCGCCCGTCACCGCCGCTGGGTCGGGAATGCCCCAATGCGCCGTCATGGGCTGGCCGGGCCAGACGGGACAAACCTCGTTGGCGGCGTTGTCGCAGACGGTGAAGACGAAATCGAGGTGCGGCGCGCCGGGCGCGGAAAATTCGCTCCAGCTTTTCGAACGCAAGGCCGCGGTGGGGTAATCCAGCCGGTTCAGCAAATCCAGGGCGTAGGGATTTACCTGTCCTTTGGGATCGGAGCCCGCCGAGTAGGCGCGAAACTTGTCACCGCCC
>CANBZE010000358.1 GCA_947373775.1 Alphaproteobacteria bacterium | reverse complement strand
TGGCTTCATTCCTTGAACATATCGGGACTGCAATCCGCGCCTCCCGAACAGGTGGCGGCCGGCGAAGCATATTTTTACGGCGCCGGTGGATGCTCGGGGTGCCACATGGTGCGGGGCAGGGGCGCATCATCCGGACCCGATTTGTCGGCCATCGCGGCGCGAACCACCAAGGCCGAGCTGGAGCATTGGCTGGATGATCCTACCTCCCTGATGGGGACGAAGTCCTTGCCGATCTGCCCGGGCTACGCCTTCTGCCCGGACTTTCAGTGGGCCATGCAGAATGTCGTGCTGAAATCTGGCGAGAAGCTTCGCGGCTTCGCGCGGCGGCGGACCGAACGTGAGGTCGCCATGCAGACGCTCGATGGCAAGTTCCGCATGATCCCCATTGAGGCGATTTCCACCATTGTCCAGGACAAGCAATCCGTCATGCCGAAATTCCACGGCAATACCGCCGAGCGCCGGGACTTGCTGGCATATCTCGGCACGCTGGGCGGCATCAACGCCGGTGTGCTGAGCGGCAATGTTCCGCCCGTCCCGCAATCCGATATCGATGCCGTCATGCATCCGCGCCCCGGCGACTGGGCGACCTATAACGGCAAGCGCGACGGCAATCACCATAGTGCGCTGGCCCAGATCACCGTGCAGAACGTCAAGCAGTTGCAGCCGCAATGGGCGTTTGTCCCCGGCGGCGTCGGCCTGGAAGGCGAGCCGATCGTGGTGGGCGGCATCATGTATGTCACGGGCGGACCGCAGGTCTGCGCCCTTGATGCCGTAACCGGCCTGGCCATCTGGTGCACACCCCGCACCAATGGGCTGGGCGTGCAGCGCGCCGCCGGCGCGCGCGGGCCGCGGGCCAATCAAACGCCGCCGCCAGCCGGCCCCAATCGCGGGGTCGGAATTCTCGGCGACCGCCTGTTCTACACATCCGATGACGCCTACCTGGTGTGCCTCAACCGGCTGACAGGCGCGGTGATGTGGACCCAGCCGCTGGCGGAAGCTTCGGAGAAGGGCAAGGTCTATACGTCCGCGTCGGTGATGGTGGTGAACGACCTGGTCATCACCGGCATAGCCGGCGGTGACAGCCCGATGCGCGGGTTTGTTGTCGCGTATCACGCCAATACGGGAAAAGAGGCATGGCGCTTCTATACAATTCCCAAGCCGGGCGAACCTCTTTCGGAGACATGGGTGGGGCGCGCGCTGGCGACGGGCGGCGGCGCGACGTGGGAAACCGGCTCCTATGATCCGGAAACGCAAACCCTCTACTGGGCCGTGGGCAATCCCTATCCTGATACCGACCCATCAGAACGGGGCGGTACCAACCTTTATACAAACTCCGTCGTCGCGCTGGATGCTGCTACCGGAAAATTCAAATGGCACTACCAGTTCACGCCCTATGATACCCATGACTGGGACGCGACCGAGCCGATGGTGCTGGCCGACACCGTGTGGAATGGCAAGCCGCGCAAACTTCTGATGTCGGCCCAGCGCAGCGGTGTTTTCTATGTCCTGGACCGCATCACGGGCGAATTCCTGCTGGCCAAACCCTTTGTGCGGAAAATGACCTGGGCCGACGGTTTTGATTCCAAGACCGGCGAGGCGCATCTGGTGCCCGGCAATGTTCCGACCGAGGCGGGCACGAAGACCTGTCCAGGCGTGCGCGGCGCCACCAACTGGTATCCTGCCTCCTTCAATCCGCAGACCAGGCTTTTCTATCTGATGGCGGCAGAAGATTGTGGGGTGTATCGGAGCAAGGGCAGGATTTTCGGCAACAATCCGGATCCTTCCGATGTCGGCATCCGCCTGGTGCGGGCGCTCGATATCGAGACCGGCAAGATCGTCTGGGAAAAGCCGATGCCGGGACCGCAGGAAACCAACTACAGCGGTGTCCTCACCACGGCCGGCGGCTTGCTGTTCCACGGTGAAGTGGGCGGCGATTTCGCGGCGGTCAACGCCAGATCAGGTCGCACCCTTTACCGGTTTCGCACCAATGACAGCTGGCGGGCCACGCCGATGACCTACAGCGTGGCGGGCCGGCAGTTTGTGGCCGGCATGGCCGGGCAGGTGCTTTGGGCTTTTGCGCTTCCGCGCAAATAGTCTGGCCGTCCGTGAGTCCTGCAAAAGGCCCTGGGCGTAAGAGCGCCGGCAAGGGCTGCTGGGCGTGATACCGGCCACCGCGATTGCGAAGAATTTGCAGTATCTACAGCGGGATGGAAGGGCCTCCGTAAGACACTCTCACAATGCGAGAGGCATATCCAACATATGCTTGACACTCTTTGGACCCCCCGGCACCTTGACCGCAACATACAGGGCCCGCGTGTCGAACGCGGGAACCCATAAAATAAGCGAGAGGGAAAGCCATGAATTTCAACGCTGCCAAAGTGCATTTCATCAAGAAGCTTTTGTGCGGCGCATCATTGGGCGCGCTGGCAACAGTGCTCGCGGGACAGGCGCAGGCTCAGGTGCAGGCCGCGGCGACGGAAGAAGTCACCGTCACCGCCACCGGCACGTCGATTAAGGGTATCGCTCCGGTCGGCACCCATCTGATCACCGTCGACGCCAGCACCATCAAGGCCACCGGCGCGATCACGACGGAAGAAATCCTGGGTCAGATTCCCCAGCTCGCCAATACCTTCAACACCCAGGCCGTCTCGCCCACCGCGATCAACATCGGCGGCGTGCGGCCTTCGATCCGTTATAACCCTGCCCAGACCATTCTCGGCGCTGCATCGACCCTGCTCCTGCTGGACGGGCATACAATGGTGGGCGTCAGCGGCCTGGCGACCACGCCGGATGCGGGTCTGATCCCGACCATCGTGCTGCGCCAGGTGGACGTGCTGCCCGACGGCGCCTCTTCGATCTATGGCGCCAATGCCATCGCCGGCGTCATCAATTTCGTGACGCGCGACACCTATCAGGGCTTCCAGGCCAATGTCTCGGCCGGCGTGGCCGACGGCTACAGCTCCTTCAATGCCGCCATGATGGTCGGCACCGATTGGGGGACCGGCGGCATCTACGGGGCGTTCGAGCACAAGGAAAATACCTTCCTGATGGCCAGGGACCGGTCCTATACCAAGATGGACCTGACCGGCATCGGCGGCCGCGACTCGCGCGGCACGTCGTGCGATCTGGCGAA
>CANBZE010000357.1 GCA_947373775.1 Alphaproteobacteria bacterium | reverse complement strand
TAAAAGCGGGCACGAAATACAGGCCGCCAGCGTCCTTTGCCCGCTTGGCCAGGCTCTGGCTTTCCGGCGCGCTGGCGATCACGCCGAGTTCGTCACGCAGCCATTGCACCACCGCGCCGGCGATGAAGATGCTGCCTTCGATGGCATATTGTTTCTGCGCCAGCGCGGTCGCCAGCAGCCGATTGCGCGAGCGCGGTACCGCCTTGCCGGTATTGACCAGGGCAAAACAGCCGGTGCCATAGGTGGACTTCACATCACCGGGCGCAAAACAGGCTTGCCCGAAGCTGGCGGCCTGCTGGTCGCCCGCCACACCCAGGATTGGAATGGCCGCGCCCAGCAGCATGGGATCGCATGTGCCGAAATCGCCCCGGCTTTCGCGCACCTGTGGCAACATCGCGCGCGGCACACCGAACAGCTTGAGCAGGCCCGCATCCCAATCGCGGGTCTTGAGATTCCACAACATGGTGCGCGAGGCATTGGTGACGTCGGTGGCGTGCAGCTTCCCCCTGGTCAGGTTCCAGATCAGCCAGCTGTCGATGGTGCCGAAGGCGATGTTCTTTCCCCAATCCTTTTTGGAGACGCCCTTCACATTCTTCAGCAGCCATTCCAGTTTGGTGGCCGAGAAATAGGGATCCAGCAGCAGCCCGGTCTTGCGCGCGACGGAAGGCTCCAGCCCGCGCTTCTTCAGGGCCGCGCAGCGCGCCGCCCCGCGCCGGTCCTGCCAGACGATGGCGTTGTGCAGCGCCTTGCCCGTGGTCTTGTCCCACACCAGCGAGGTCTCACGCTGGTTGGTGATGCCGATGGCGGCGACTGCGCCGGCCCCCACCTCTTCCAACACCGTCCGGCAGCAGGTCAGCGCCGCCTGCCAGATCTCGCCCGGGTCATGTTCGACCCAGCCATTGGCCGGATAGATCTGGCGCAACGGCACGGCATGACTGCGCAGAGGGCGGCCTTGGGCATCGAACAGGATCGCCCGGGTCGATGTGGTCCCCTGGTCTATGGCCAAAAGGCAGGATTTGCGCCCGTTCATGCGGCAACAGGGCACACGGTTTGGCCCGTCCGCGCAAGAGACTTAATCGGCTGTTAAGGGTCGGACGGGTACAAGTTTTCCCAGAAAAGGCCGCAAAAGCGGCTGAATTACTGCAGAAAGCATGGGGCACACCGTGGGGCTTACCGCACACGATATGAGTGACATGGGCCGCCTGGCCCAGCTGGCGATGAACCCGCAATCGGGCGCCAGCCGCGAGGAGATTTATCTCGCCGTCGCGTCTCTCTATCGCATCCAGGGCGCCGGCCTGAATGAGCGCGAGCGCGAGCTGATGCGCGAAATCCTGCGCCGCCTGACCCGTGACGTGGAAATGGCGATCCGCATCGCCCTGGCCCAGCGCCTGGCCGAAGACACCACCGCCCCGCATGACCTGATCCTGCTGCTGGTGGACGACACGATCGAAGTCGCCCGCCCCCTGATCATCAAGTCGCCGCTGCTGACCGAGAGCGACGTGCTCAGGCTGATCGCCGAAGCCGGCATCGGTCACCAGGAAGCCGTGGCGGGCCGCCCGCATATCGGCATTCCCGTCACCGACGCGCTTGCCAAGTCGGAACATGAATCGGTGCTGCTGGCGCTGGTGCGCAATGTCACCGCCAGGATCTCCAACGCCAGCTACGAAACCCTGGTGCAGAAATCCCGCGCCCTCACCGGCCTGCAGGAGCCGCTGGTCAAGCGTCCGGACCTGCCGCCGCAGCTGGCCACCAACATGTGCGAATGGGTGTCGGACGCTCTCAAGACCTACATCACCACCAATTACGACATGGCGCCCAAGAACGTCGACACCGCGCTGCACGACGTCCAGGTCATCATGCAGAGCGAGCCGCCGGCTCCCAAGGACCCGCCGGCCGACAGCGCCCTCAAGCTGATCGAAAAACTCGCCGCCAGCGGCCAGCTCAAGGCCGGCTTCCTGATGCGGGTGCTGAGCCAGGGCCAGGTGGACCTCTTCGACCTGGCCTTCTCCAAGCTGATCGGCGTGGACCTGAATTGCTTCCGCGCCGGCTTCTACGAAAAGGGCGCGCGCGTCGTGGCTGTGGCCTGCCGTGCCGCCGGCATCGACCGCTCGGTGTTCAACACCGTCTTCAATCTGTCGCGCCAGGCGCGCAGCCTGCCCACCAACCTCACCAGCCAGGACAGCAAGGATGTGGACCAGGTGTTCACCAGCCTGACCCGCCAGGCAGCGATGGACGAGCTGCGCGGCGCCCTGGCGTCCTGAGAGACGCCATTTTTGCGCCCCTTTGCGCCTGTGCTAGGCTGACCGCGTCCCCCGAATTTTTGGGTGCAAGGGCCCTTCCATGATCAAGTTGCATTTCACCGCCGTACCGCATGCGGAGGAAGCCGCCGCCGCGCTTAAAGCGCTCTATGGCGATGCCGGCCCCGAGGGCTGCGACATCGTGGTGGCGCTGGGCGGCGATGGCTTCATGCTCCAGACCTTGCACAGCTTCACCGGCAAGGGGAAACCGATCTACGGCATGAACCGTGGCACCGTCGGCTTCCTGATGAACGAGTTTCACCAGGAAGACCTGCCCGTCCGGCTTGCCGCAGCTGAAAAGGCCGTGATCCATCCCCTCAAGATGACCGCCCATACCCCGTCGCGCGCCATCGAGGCCCGCGCCTTCAACGAAGTCTCGCTGCTGCGCGAAACCCGCCAGGCCGCGAAAATCCGCATCACGGTGGACGGCAAGCCGCGGATTTCCGAACTGATCTGCGACGGTGTGCTGGTCAGCACCCCGGCCGGCTCCACCGCCTACAATCTGTCGGCCCATGGTCCAATCCTGCCGATTGAAGCGGCGCTGCTGGCGCTGACGCCGATCTCCGCCTTCCGCCCCCGGCGCTGGCGCGGCGCCCTGCTGCCGCACCGGGCCAAGGTGCGGTTCGAGATACTGGAAAGCGCCAAGCGCCCGGTGAGCGCCGTGGCCGATGATTTCGAAGTGCGCGATGTCAGCGCCGTGGACGTGGCCGAGGACCGCTCCGTCGCCATGACCATGCTGTACGATGCCGGACATAACCTGGATGAACGGATACTTTCCGAACAATTTTCGGACTGATTTTTCCTTCAAAACAGCGACTCGGCGCCCGCCGCTTCACAAAGC
>CANBZE010000356.1 GCA_947373775.1 Alphaproteobacteria bacterium | reverse complement strand
TTGGAGGCGTTGATCGCCGCCTGCACTTCCTGTTCGGCGATATCCAGCGACAGGGACAGATCGAACTGCAGGGTGATGACCGATGAGCCGGCCGAGGAGACGGACGACATCTCCTTCAGGCCCGGCATCTGGCCGAACTGCTTTTCCAGCGGCGCGGTGACCGAAGTGGTCATCACATCGGGGCTGCCGCCGGGCAGGAAGGTCTGAACCTGGATGGTGGGATAATCCACTTCCGGCAGGGCCGACAGCGGCAGGAACTTGTAGCCGGACAGACCCACCAACAGGATGGCGATCATCAGCAACGAAGTCGCGACGGGGCGCTCGATGAAAGGCGCCGAGATATTGGCGCCGCTCTGGGGTTCAGGCGAAGGCTGGGAGCTCACTGGTGTGACGGTCACGGCGTGCCGCCGCCACCGCCCCCACGGCGCCCACCACCGCCGCCGCGGCGCATCTGGGACATGGCCTTGGAGCAATCGGCGCTCAGGTCATCGCGGTTCTGGAACAGGCACATGCGCATTTCGCGGCTGCCCGGCTTGGCGTCGGGGCACAGCTTCTTGAGGTCCGTGCCGCAGGCCTTGGTCACCGCGGCCTGCATCTGGGCGCGGCGCGCGGCGCGGACGGCATCGGTCTCCCCGCCCGACGGCGCAGCGATCTTGCCGGTCTGGTTGGGAATCTCGACGTCGGCGCCATCGCGCAGGCGGTCAGCGCCGTCCACCACCACGGTGTCGCCGGCCTTCACGCCCGACAGGACCTGGATGTTGTTGCCGTCCTGCACGCCGGTTTTCACGTTGCGCTGGGTGACGGTCTTTTCGGGCGTCACCACGAAGATGAAGCTGCCATCGGCGCCGCGCTGGATGGCGGCCACCGGCACAATAGTCTGGTTGTGCAGCGTGTCTACGAACAGCTTGACGTTCACGAACTGGGCGGGAAACAGCTTGTTGTCCTTGTTGTCGAACATGGCGCGCAGCTTCACCGAACCGGTGGTGGGATCTACCACCGTGTCCACCGCCGACAGGTTGCCGGATGTGATCTTGTTGGTCTGGCTGCGGTCATAGACATCCACCGGCAGAGTGGCGCCGCTGCCCACCCGCGACACGACCTTGCCGACGCTGTCTTCGGGGATGGTGAACAGCACACTCATGGGATCCAGCTTGGTCACCACCACGATGCCGTTGGACTGGCCCGCCTGCACGATATTGCCGATATCCACCAGATGAATGCCGGCGCGGCCCTCCACCGGCGAGACGATGTTGGTGTAGCCCAGATTGATGCGGGCGGTTTCGACATTGGCCTGGTCGGACACCACGACGCCTTCAGTGGAGCGCACCGTCGCGGCCTGGGTCGCCACTTGTTGCTGAGCAATGGCGTTCTGGGTCAGCAGCGCCTGGTAGCGCTGCAAGTCGACCTTGGCGTTGGCGAGGGTGGCGGCATCGCGCGCCAGCTGACCGCGCGCCTGGTCCAGCGCCGCCTGATAGGGACGCGGATCGATCTGGGCCAGCGTGTCGCCGGCCTTGACCATCTGGCCTTCGGTGAAATTGATCTTGATCAGCATGCCGCCGACCTGCGGACGCACCGTGGCGGTCGAGAGCGGCGTCACCGTGCCCAGCGCATTGAGGGTCACATTGATGTCGCCGGTGATGGCCCTGGCCACGCCGACGGGCTGCGCGCCCGAATTGATCTGGCCGCGGCGGCCCTGGTTCTTGGCCGGATAGATCGCCCAGATCAGAAGTGCCAGCAGGGCCAGTCCGACCGCGAACCACACCACCCGCGACAGGCGGGGATTGCGCGAACTCCAGCTTTTGACACCGGCCCAGGTACGGCCCACCGGTCCGGAGGCGCGCTCAAAATCACCGGGGGAGCGATCGATATTCATCCGTTCAATCCGTGTCACAAAAGGGCCCTAAAGCCCAAGGAAAGTGAATATGTCAAATGGGTTAGCACCGCGAAGCTGAACGCAGCGTGAACCTTTATACCCTCAACGGGTGGGGGCTTATATAGCCGCCCTGTAAGGGAGAAATATGTCGCAAGTGTCCCAACAACTGGTACGGCGGGCGCAATAACGCTATGTCGGCCCCCGGCCCGCTGCCGGCCCGATAACAAGAACAGGCGATTTGGTGTTTCTCGGTATTTTCCATTGGTTCGTTCATGACGCGCGTGACTGGGTCACGGTCACCGCCCAAGCCCATCCTTATTGGGTCTTTCCCATCGCCTTCGCCATCGCCTTTTCGGAATCCTTCGTCGGCATCTCGTTCATCGTTCCCGGCACGATCCTGCTGATAACGCTGGGCGGGGTAATCGGAGCCAGCCATATCGGCATGTTCCCGGCCTGGCTGGGCGCGGTACTGGGCTCGGTCTTGGGGGACTGGATCTCCTGGTGGATCGGTTTTCACTATCACCACAAGATCGTCCATTCCTGGATCTTCCGCCGGTTCGAGGACCAGATCGAGAAGGCGCTGCACCTGTTTCATAAGTGGGGCACCTGGGCGATCTTCATCGGCCGCTTCATGGGACCCTTGCGCGCCACTGTGCCGCTGGTGGCGGGCATGTCCGAGCTGGAGTTCTGGCCCTTCATGGTCGCCAACACCGTGTCCGCCTTGATCTGGGCTTATGTGCTGCTGGCGCCTGGAGCTGCTATTTTGCGGCATATATTCCCGTAAACCACTGATTTATAAAGTTATTTTTCTGTAAGAGTCGTTGCGTGCAGCCCTGCCCGCCCGGGCACGCGCCAAAATGGGACCGCTCCTAAAGTTAATTGGCCTTGGCTCCGCTTGGCGGATGCGAAAAGCGCCCGTTTTGGCACCAAAAAGGGTGGATTAGCCGGGTTCCCGCTGGCCCGCCTCCTGCATCACCCCCTCACGAAGCCATAGCCCCAAGGCTGGAACGTGAGCAGGCAACAGACGTCGCAAGCGGTAATGAAGGTGGTTTTCCCCGCCTTTGACGGCTTTGGCCTGAGCGTCGCCCATGCGGGCCAGTCCGACGACATCGACACAAAGCGGCTGCTGGACGTGGCCTTGGCCGGCATCCTGCTGGTGCTGCTCACCCCTTTGCTTGCGCTGGTGTCCATCGCCGTGGCGCTGGAATCGTCCGGCCCGGTCCTGTTCTGCCAGAAGCGCACCGGCCTGAACGGCAAGACCTTCCCGATTTTCAAATTCCGCTCGA
>CANBZE010000355.1 GCA_947373775.1 Alphaproteobacteria bacterium | reverse complement strand
TCGAACAAATGATAGTTGGGATAGGAGATCAGCGAGATGTCCTGGCTGGTGAAGCTGTGGCCGCCATAGATGTAATCGTCGGTTTCCCAGAAGCGGCGCGCCATCTGCAGGCCGATCTTCACCGAATTGCTGTAGGGCACCGCCGAAATCGCCGACTTCTTGGCCGGGGCCATGTTGTTGGGGATCTGGTTCAGCACCCCCAGCGGAATGGCGCAGACGCAATAGTCGGCCTTGGCCTCGGTGACCGCGCCGCTGGCGGTATCGGCATAGGTGACGGTGACGCCGGTCTTGCTCTGGTTGATGTTGGTGACCTTGGCGTTGAAGGTGATCATCTGATTCACCTGGCGCTGGAACGCCTTGCCGATCATGCCCATGCCGCCCACCGGCTGGAACATGGTGGTCTGCATCTCATGGTTCATGAAGAAGGCCATGTTCTTCCACACCTGGCTGGCGACCACATCGCGGAAGGGAAACAAAGCGGACGGGATCGGCGCGCCATTGACGCCGCCGCCGGGCGGGCGGTCATAGCCGCGATGCTCGGACGATTCCAGGTTGGACTTGTACTTCATGTCCTTGTCCAGCATGCCCCAGCCGCGCAAGGCTTCCTTCAGCTTGTCCTTGTCCTCGGCCGTCAGTTCGGCATTCAGCGCCTTCTGGTCGATCGCCTTGCCCAAGAGCTCGGCGACATTGCCTTCGAAATCCGCCGCGGCCTCGCGGTAGCGCACCGGCTTGCCGCCGAACGCATCCGCGTTGTGGACCATCGCGTTGTGGTTGAACTGGATGAAAGGCTCCAGCGCCACGCCGAAACTCTTGCAGTAATGCAGCAGGGTGCGGTGATGATAGGGAATGCGCCACGGACCGGGATTGAGGTAATGACCCTTGTCGAATTTGACATTCTGGGTGGCGCCACCCAGTTCGGTATAGGTGTCGCCGCCATAGAGCGACCAGTTACGGCCGCCGGCGCGATTCTGATATTCCAGGATGCGGACCTTGTAGCCGGCCTTGTTCAGCTCATAGGCCGCCACCATGCCGGCAAGTCCCGCACCCAGCACCAGCACCGAGGCCCCGGTGCGCGCGCCCGACAGGTCGGGCGAACCCTTGTATTGGGTCTCGCTGGCATGACCCATGGTGGTCATGGCCTGGTAGAGCGCAGCGCTGCCGCCCACCATGCCGATCGCGGTCAGAAGTTGACGACGTGTGGTCATGGCTTGGAGACTCCCCTGTTCTTGAGGGAAGGTTAGCGGCTCAAAACCCTCTCACAAGCAGCGCTCATATGGGAATGGGCGGATTCCCGCGCTTTGGCCGCGACCAAGTGTGCCTGTTGGAGACGACAGGAGATGCCTGCACAGTTTCGCGCCGCGCATACGCGCAGGCTGCTCAAAACAGGTTCAAAATGTTTGTGAAGCGCTAGTCGCCGCCGGTGATCCAGCGGCTGAGTTCGGCGCGCCGCTCGGCATAGCTGTGACGCAGACAGCCGGGATCGCCGCCGCAGCTGGCGCGGCGGGCAAGCCAGGCGCTTTGCTCATCGGCCAAGGCGGAGGTATCGACCGCATTGGCTCGCGCGCGCTTGTACATCGCGGCGATCTCGGCATCCATCGAGGACTCGGCGGAACGCGGCTTCGCCGCTGGATTCTTCAACGCCTCCAGCCGAGCCTTGGCCACCGCCGTGAAAGTGCCGCCCGGATACTTGTCCAGGTAGGACTGCACCACCGAGACGTCGTTGCTGTTCTTGACCGAATCCCACAACTGGCTTTCCAGCTGGACGTTTGAACCAGACTCAGGTGCAGCTTGCGGCTGCGCGATCGGTGTGGCGGCAGCGGCAGGCGCCGGGGACGCGCTGGTCACCACAGTCGGCGCAGGCGCCGATTTGTGCGACGACCAATAGGCCGCCGCGCCGCCCGCCAGCAACAAGGCGACGATGACGGCGACGATCGGGGCGTTGCTCTTGCGGGCCATGGGAGGCGCAACCACGACATCCGGCCGCACGCCGGTGTCCGTCTTGGGCGACGCTGCACCCACCTGGCTGCTCAGGGCCTCGATGGCCTTTTCCCAGTCGACGAACATGTCGATCCATTGGCGGGTCGCCAGTTCATAGGTGAAGTCTTCGGATGGCAGCACGTCTTCGGCGCGGACCGGAATGACCATCTTCTTGGACTGGCTGGCCAGCGCCATTTCCTTCTTGATCTCGTCGGAGTTGTTGGCGTTGGCGGAGAACACCAGCACCATGACGCCGGCCTCGCGGATGGCGCGCACGATGGTGCCCTGGAAATTCTCGCCCGGCTTGATGTCGCGCGACGACATCCAGCATTCATGACCGCGCGCTTCAAGCGCCGTGCAGATCGCCGTGGCGGTCTTCGAGTCCTTGCTCGAATGACTGATGAAGACTTTTTTGCCCATGTCCCACTCCTATGGCGAGAGACTAGTCAGACCCGCTGTTGCGGTCAATTTACGAGGGTCCGGATGCCTTGGATTTACCGGGAAAAAACTACTCCGAACCAGTGATCCACTGCACGGTAACGGCCGTATCGAGCCTTGATGCAATGACCCTGGCGGTGTCCTGCATGACCGCCGCAAAGCCGTATGGCGGATTGATGACCAACAGTCCCGCCCGGCCAAGCTTGCCCTCCGGCGCGGTGATTTTGGTGTCGACCACCAACGCCTTGGCGATGCCGCCCGCCAGCACTTCGCCGGTGAAACCGTCGGCTTCGGCCTGCGACTTGATGGGATACCAGGCCAGGAAAATGCCGGTGGCGAATTTGCGCACGCCCTCGCGCAGCGCCTTCGCCAGGGCGGAAAACTCGTCCGGCGACTCAAAGGGTGGATCCATCAGCACCAGCCCGCGCCGCGCCGGTGGCGGCAGCAGCTTGATGCTCCGCGCATAACCATCGCCATTCTCGACCGTGGCGCCGCGGAACGGCATCAGCACATCTTTGAGAACCGCGAATTCTTCCGGATGCTTCTCGATCGCGGTCAGCCGGTCCTGGCCCCGCAGCAGCTGGGCGGCAATCAGGGGCGAGCCGGGATAGGCATGGCTTTGCCGCGCCAGCGACAGATAAGTGGCAAGCGCCTCGGGCATCGGCCCCGACAATCCGTTCAAACGGGCGATGCCGTTCCGGGCCTCGCCGGTCTTGCCCGCCTGCTCGCCGGTCAGGTCATAGCGTCC
>CANBZE010000354.1 GCA_947373775.1 Alphaproteobacteria bacterium | reverse complement strand
GGCATAGCCGCCGGGCTGCGGCCATTCGGGATTGCGATAGGGCGGCGGCAGCAGCACCGGCGTCGACGCCAGGGCGTCGTCGGGCTTGAGGTCGGAGTCGATCGACATCACCGGAATGCGCACGCCGCGCAGGTTGGATTTCTTGCCGGTGCTGGAGAACCAGCTTCCCACTTCGTCCACCACCGAGCAGCCGCTCAGCAGCAGCGACGCAGCTGCGACCACCAGCAGGAGACTGCGGGACGCTTTCATCTATTTCTTCGCCGGCGCGGCAGGCGCAGCAGGAGCCGCGGCAGCCGCAGGCGGCACCGGAACCGGATCGGCCGGCACGCTGCCATAGGTGGTGGCGCCGCCGCCCTTCAGGAACGCCGCCATCGCCTTGGCGCGCGCGCGCAGCGCGTCGGGCGCTTCGGGGTTCACCGACAAGGCGGTGTATTTGGCCAGCGCGGACTTGGTGTCCATGGCGCGGTAATCGGCATAGGCCAGGATCTCCTGGGCGTTCTCGCGCCAGGCATTGCCGGTCTGGTCCAGGGGGCGCAGCAGTTCGGCCAGGTCCTTGCGCGATGCGGTTTCGGACAGAGCCCAGGCAGCGCGCAGGCGCGCCACCGAACCGACCGGGCCGTTGTCATTCGCGGCGATGTCTTTGTAGAGCGAGATCGCATTGGCCTGCTGGCCGGATGCGAACATGGCGCCAGCTTCGGCCAGGCGCGCCACGCTGGCATAGCCCTTGGGCGCGGTGCGGGACAGATCGACAAAGGCGCCGGCCGCCGCTTGGGGATTGGAGATGCGCTGCGCGGCCATGAAGGCGTCCGAAACCCTGGCGCGCTCCTGGTTCTCATGGCGCTCCCACATCTGCCAGCCGGCGATGCCTGCGAACAGCAGGACGAGGGCGACGATGGCGTAGTTGCCATAGGCCTTCCAAAGCTTCTCGAACCGTTCGCGGCGAACGTCTTCCTCGACTTCGCGGAAAATATCACTCACGCGCCATATTCCTTTTTGGCCCCTTACGGGGGCCGGGGACCTTCAGGGAAGTCTTTGACAGGACGCGTTAATTAGCCCGCGCAGGGCCCATACGCAATGCGTATGGCCGTAAGATATGGGCCTAAAAAGCGGTTTCTATTGGGCTTTTTTCATGGGGTAGACATTTTCCACCCCCGGGAAGCTCCGCGTCCGCACATCCCGGGCATAGGCCTCGACCGCCGCCTCAATAGCCGGACCCAGCTGGGCATACTGGCGCACGAATTTGGGCGGGTTGGGGTTCAGGCCCAGCATGTCTTCCATCACCAGCACCTGGCCGTCACAGACGGGGCTGGCGCCGATGCCGATAGTGGGAATGGCGATCTCCGCTGTGATCTTGGCGGCCAAGGGTTCAGCCATGCCTTCCAGCACAACCGCGAAGGCGCCGGCATCGGACACCGCATGCGCATCGGCCAGCAGGGCCGGCCATTCATTTTCTTCGCGGCCCACGGTGCGGAAGCCGCCCTTCACATGCACCATCTGCGGCGTCAGCCCGATATGGCCCATCACCGGAATGCCGCGCTGTGTCAGGTAAGCAATGGTTTCGGCCATGCGGACGCCGCCTTCCAGCTTCACCGCGGTGGCGCCGGTTTCCTGCATGACGCGGGCGGCGTTGCGGAACGCCACAGCCGGGCTTTCCTCGTAACTGCCGAACGGCATATCCACCGCCACCAGCGCGCGTTTGGAGCCGCGCATCACCGCCTTGGCGTGGGTGATCATCATGTCCAGGGTCACGCCCACGGTGGTTTCCAGCCCGTGCATCACCATGCCCAGGCTGTCGCCCACCAGCATGATGTCGACATGTTGATCCAGCAGCTTGGCGGTATGGGCGTGATAGCAGGTGAGGCAGACGATGGGCTGGCCGCCCTTGTGGGCGCGGATCTGCGGTACCGTGATGCGCGAAAGCTGGGTCTGGACGGACATATGGTGTCCTCCTGTTGGGCGGGGGACCATACCCCAGTCTGTGCGCCAGAAATAATCGTGGCAGGGCTGCTTGCAAGACAGGGCTTGACGATCAGGGTTGGGTCTTTATAGTTAAGCACATGCTTAACAATAAACAGCTGGACAAGACCTTTGCCGCGCTGGCCGACCCCGCCCGCCGGGCCATGGTCGAACGGCTGGTCATAGGCTCCGCCACGGTCAGCGAACTGGCCTTGCCGCTGCCGATGTCGTTGCCGGCGGTGATGCTGCACCTGAAGGTGCTTGAGGATGCCGGGCTGGTGAAAAGCGAAAAAGTCGGTCGAGTGCGCACCTGCCGGATCGAACCCACGATGCTGAGCCAGGCGGAACGCTGGGTGGCGGAGCGCCGGGCGATGTGGGAGCGCAATCTTGACCAGTTGGACGCGTATCTCGATGAGGAGAAAAAATGAGAAAGCTGATTTCCCTGATGCATGTGTCGCTGGATGGCTATTGCGGTGGCCCCAAGGGCGAAATGGACTGGATCGCCATGAATGATGCGATCTTCGCCGACGCGGGCGAGGTGATCCACACGGCCGGTGCGGCGGTCTATAGCCGCGTCACCCATGACATGATGCGCGGATACTGGCCGAAAATGCTGGGCAAGCCGGATTCACCCGCCGTGCGTCATGCCCGCTGGGTGGAGCAGATCCCCAAGATCACCTTCTCGCGCACCATGGAAGGCAGCGACTGGAACAATGTCCAGTTGCGGCGTGAGGCCAAGGAAATTCTGGAAGACAAAAAGGGCGAGGGGAAAGACCTGCTGATATTCGGCAGTCCCGGCCTGGTGCATTCCTTCCTGGAACTGGATGCCATCGATGAGTTCTGGATGTTCCAGAATCCTATCCTGCTGGGCGCCGGCATTCCCTATTTCCAGGGCGCCATTAAAACGAAGCTGAAACTGGTGGCCCAGAAGCCCTTCGACAACGGCGTGATCCGCCTGCACTACGTCAAGGAGAATGCCTGATGCGTTCGGTCACCCATGCCAGTTTCACCATCACGCGCCATTGGAGCCACGCGCCGGATCGCGTCTTCCAGGCCTTCGCCAGCGAGGCGGCCAAAAGCAAATGGTTCACCGGCCCGCCGGGCTTTGAACAGCATGAGAAAAGCTTCGACTTCCGCGAAGGCGGGCGCGAAACGCTGGCCGGCAAACACGGGAACGGCATGGTCTCAAGCTTTGACTGTCTCTATCGCGAC
>CANBZE010000353.1 GCA_947373775.1 Alphaproteobacteria bacterium | reverse complement strand
CACGAGACCGGCATCGTCTCGGCTCACCGCACCCCCGACCGCATGGCGGCCTATGCCAAGGAAGCTGAGGCGCGGGGCATCAAGGTCATCATCGCCGGCGCCGGCGGCGCGGCCCATCTGCCGGGCATGGTGGCGTCCATGACCACCTTGCCGGTGCTGGGCGTGCCGGTGCAGAGCCGGACGCTCAAAGGTTTGGACTCGCTTCTGTCCATCGCCCAGATGCCGGGCGGCGTGCCGGTGGCGACCTTTGCCATCGGCGAGGCGGGCGCCAAGAACGCGGCCCTGCATGCCGCCGCCATCATTGGTCTGTCGGATCTGGGCGTGAAGAAGCGGCTGGATGCCTGGCGTGACAAGCAGACCAAATCGGTTGCCAAGAAACCGAAATGACCAATCTTCCCAAATGAAAAATTTGCAAAAGCCGGTGCCGCCGGGCGGCACCATCGGCATCATTGGCGGCGGCCAATTGGGTCGCATGCTCGCCATGGCGGCGGCGCGGCTGGGCCTGAAAACCTGCATCTATAACGACACGCCCGACGCGCCCGCTTTCCAGGTGACGCAAAATGCACTGGCCGCGCCGTATGATGATCTGAACATGCTGGCCAGCTTTGCCGAAGTTTGCGACGCGGTGACGTTCGAGTTCGAAAATCTCCCCGCCCATGCCATCGCCCATCTGGCCGAGCGCGTGCCGGTGCGCCCCGGCGCCCATGCCCTGGCCATGACCCAGGACCGGCTGACGGAAAAGAGCTTCGTCGAAAAGCTGGGCCTGAAGACGGCGCCGTTCTTTGACGTGACCAGCACCGAGCAAGCGCGCGGGGCTTTCGCCAGGCTAAACGGCAAAGGCATCCTGAAGACCCGCCGCTTCGGTTATGACGGCAAAGGTCAGGCGAAAGTCGCCTCCGCCGACGAAACGGTGAAAGCATTCGAAAGCTTCAAGGGCGCGCCGTCCATCCTGGAAGGCTTTGTCGATTTTTCCTATGAAGTGTCGGTGGTGGCGGCGCGCGGCGCCGACGGCGCCTTTGCCGCCTATGACCCGCCGCACAACGAACACGAACATCACATCCTGCGCCGCTCCACCGTGCCGTCACAGCTGACGTCGGCACAGGTTGAAGACGCCAAGGCCATCGCCCGGAAGATCGCCGACGCGCTGGACTATGTCGGCGTGCTGGCGGTGGAATTGTTCGTGGGTAAGGATGGCACGCTGCTGGTCAACGAGATTGCGCCGCGCGTCCATAACAGCGGCCACTGGACCATCGAGGCCTGCCAGTGCTCGCAGTTCGAACAGCATATCCGCGCCGTGGCCGGCTGGCCGCTGGGCGATCCGGCGCGCCATGTCGATGCGGTGATGGAGAATATTATCGGCGCCGAGGCCGATGCCTGGGAAGCGCTTGCCAAGGGCGGGGCGCTGCATCTTTATGGCAAGAAAGAATCCCGCCCGGGCCGCAAGATGGGCCACGTCACCCGCCTGAAAGGAAAACAGCCATGAAATCTATGCTGATCGCCTTTGTCCTGTTGACCGCCGCGCCGGCTTTCGCGCAAGCCCCTCCAGAACCGGCGCCTGCCGCACCTGCCGCCAAATTTTCGGTGCAAACCAGCAAGATGGGCGAACTGGCGACAAACCCCGCCACCAAGGTGATTTTCCTCAAATACTTCCCCGAGGTGATCAATCACCCGCAATTCAATGAGGGGTTGGACTTGACCCTGCCGGATGTTGTGCAGTATTTGCCCGATGTCGTGACGCCGGAAAAGCTGGCCGCGATGGACGCCGAATTGAAAGCCCTGCCGTGAACACTTTGAAGACCAAGCGCACTACCACCAAGCCCAACGGGGCTGGGATCGCGCGCGCTTAAACAAAGGCCACGCCGAAGACCCAAGCCCCGCTCCAAACCGGACGGGGCTTTTTTGTTGCCTGAAGGAAGAGAAGATGAAGAACAAGAATGTTGCCATCATAGGCGCCACCGGCGCGGTGGGCCGTGAATTTGTCGGCTGCATCGAAAGCCGCGGCGTGCCGCTGGCCTCGCTCAAGCTGCTGGCCTCGGTGCGCTCGGCCGGCCAGAAGCAGAATTTTCGCGGCCAGGAACTGACCATCGAGGAGTTGACCGAAGATGCGTTCAAGGGCGTGGACATTGCCCTGTTCTCGGCCGGTGGCAGCATTTCCAAAAAGTTCGCGCCTGCCGCCGTGAGGGCCGGGGCCGTGGTGGTGGACAATTCCAGCGCCTTCCGCATGGACAAGGACGTGCCGCTGGTCGTGCCGGAGATCAATGCCCGCCGCATCGCGGACCACAAGGGCATCATCGCCAATCCCAATTGCTCGGCCATCACCGCGCTGGTGCCGCTCTGGCCCATCCACCAGAAGAACCGCATCACGCGCGTCATCATCTCCACCTACCAGGCGGCGTCGGGCGCCGGTGCGGCGGCGATGCAGGAACTGGAAGACGGCACCCGCGCGTTCCTGGACGGCAAGCCCTTCACGCCGAAGGTGATGCCGCACCCGTATGCCTTCAACGTCTTCAGCCACAACACCGCCATCGATCCGGATACCGGCTACAACGACGAAGAGACCAAGGTCATCAATGAGACCCGGAAGATCTTCGAGGACGAGCAGATCCGCGTCGGCGTCACCTGCATCCGCGTGCCGGTGCTGCGCGCCCACAGCGAGTCCATCACCTTCGAATGCGAGAGCCCCATCACCGAGGACGAGGTGCGCGCCATCCTGTCCAAGGCGCCAGGCGTGAAGATCGTGGATGACCGGGCGGCGAACTATTTCCCCATGCCGCTCGATGCTTCGGGGCAGGGCGATATCCTGGTGGGCCGCATCCGCAAGGATGTCAGCGATCCCAGCGGGCATTCCATCGCCATGTTCGTGGCCGGCGACCAGCTGCTCAAGGGCGCGGCGCTCAACGCCGTGCAGATCGCCGAACTGCTCTAACCCCTCACCATGGCCGCAAGCACGGTGCGTGTGACTCTGGATGGGCGGGTCAAGCCCGCCCATGGAGGTTAGGCTTTCGGTTTGGTGAAATTGGCGAAGGCCGGGAAGTTGGACAGCGCTTCCTTGGCCTTCGCCTTGAACTTCTCGAACTGCATCACATTCTCGATCCGCGCTGCCAGGAATTGCGTGGTCACGGCTTCATCTTCGCTGGTGTCATTGAACCAGCGCAGCAGGGTGGCGCCA
>CANBZE010000352.1 GCA_947373775.1 Alphaproteobacteria bacterium | reverse complement strand
ACGGGGCGCTGCAGTGCCCAGGGCAACAAGCCTTCGCGGAACTCGGTAACCTGCTGGCCGTCCTTCAGCACGATGGCGTCCTTGCCGATCAGGTCGATGCGGCTGACATGGCTGTCCAGGTTGATGCGGATGCAGGGCCAGTTCAGCCGGGCCGCAACCTGTTCGATATGGGTGGACTTGCCGGTACCGTGATAGCCCTGGATCATCACGCGACGGTTGAAGGCAAAACCCGCCAGGATGGCGAGCGTGGTTTCGCGGTCGAAGCGATAGGCGGGGTCGATCTCCGGCACATGCTCGCCGCCCTTCTTGAAGGCGGGAACTTTCATCTTGGTCTTGATGCCGAACAGCGATGCGGCATCCGCAGTGGTGTCGGGGACCGAGTTGGTATCCAGGGTTTCTGTGTGTGTGCTCATCAATCCAGTCCGGGGTCCGCCGCAAGAGTACGCGGGGTCGCGCCCGTCAGGTGAGGAGGCCGGAGGCGCGCAGCACGCCATAGGCTTTGATGACCTGTTTCAGGCGTTCTTCCGCGCCCCGGTCGCCGCCATTCGCGTCGGGATGAAAACGCTTCACAAGTTCCTTATACCGCGCCTTTATCTCGATCAAGGTGGCGTTATGGGCCAGCTGCATCGTGTCCATGGCCACGATCTGAAGACGCGTCAATTGCCGCTCCGGACGGCGCACGGCGCCGTCGTCGTCCTCTGCAAACATCGCATGGCTGTCACGCACCCCGCCCAATGGGGTCTGGCCCATGCGGGCGCGGGCGCCGCGCTTGCCCAGGGGCCAGGTGGGGCGGTGGCCGGTCAGGGCCTCTTCCTTGAAGCGCTGGATGTCGTTGTTGTCCATGCCCTTGAAATAGTCCCAGGACTCATTGTGGGCGCGGGCATGGGCGGCGCAGTACCAGATATATTCGGTCAGGTTCTTGGGCGACTTGGCGACGCGGCAATCGCCGGGCCGGATGCAATCGGGCGCCTCGCACATGCGCGTTTCCGGTTCCACCGCCTTGGCCTTGCCGGGCTTGATGCGGATATCGCTTTTGAAGCGCGATGGGCGGGGTTGAACCATTGAACAATTATGGGATTGAAAGCGTAAAAGACAAGAAAACGTAGTGCTTGACTTTCACCCGGCGCAGGGGAACTTCACCCCATGACCATTGCCGCCGCCATTCGTGACAAATTGACTGCCGCTTTCGCGCCTGATGGCCTGGAGGTGGTGGATGAAAGCGCCCGCCATTCCGGGCATGCCGGGGCAACACGCGGCGACGGCAGCATGGGGGAAACCCATTTCCAGGTCCGCATCGTGGCGCACGCCTTTGAAGGCCTGTCCCGGGTGGAGCGCCAGCGCCGCGTCTATGCCGCGCTGAAGGACGAACTGGCCGGTCCCGTCCACGCCTTTTCGCTGTCGGCCCTTGCGCCGTCGGAGACGGCGAAGGGCTGATTCATGAATGGTCGCGCCGGACGGGCCCTCGCTAACGCTCGGGTCGCCGGACGCTCCAGCGCTTACACCGTCTGAGGCGAAGAAGCCTTAGTCACCCGTACTGCGGTGATCTGGTTACGCTGGCGGCGCATGATTTCGAACGTGAATCCGAAGTAGGCAAAACGCTGGCCCACATCCGGGATGGTGCCGGACTGGGAGATCACCAGCCCGGCGATGGTGGTGGCGTCGTCTTCCGGCAGGCTCCAGCCCAGTTCGCGGTTCAGGTCGCGCACCGGCACGGTGCCGTCCACCAGATAGGAACCGTCGGGCCTGGCGCGCACAAGTGGCCGCGCCTGGAGGCGATGCTCATCAGGCAGCTCGCCGAGAATTTCCGACAAGATGTCGCCGGGCGTGACCAAACCCATCAGTGCGCCATATTCATCCACCACCAGCGCCAGATGGGTGCGCCGTGCGCGGAAGGCGTTGAACTGCTCTTCAAGAGAGGTGGTGTCGGGCACGAACCAGGGTTCGCTCGCCAGCGCCGCGATATCGACCTTGCCCATCTCACCCTTTTCCAGCAGCAGCGCCTGCGCCAGGTGATTGACGTGCAGCACGCCGACGATGTTCTCCGGCATGTCGCGCCACAGCGGCACGCGCGTATAACCGGCCTTGTGCACCGCGCTCATGATCTCCGCCGGTGGGTCTTCGACGTTGATGGTGAACATTTCGGTGCGGTGGACCATCACGTCGGAGATGTCCATTTCGCCGAAGCGAAAGACATTGTGGATGTAGCCCGCCTGACCGCTTCCCATCTTGCCATGTTCGGCAGACACCTCGACCAGCCCCTCGATCTCGGCATCGGTCAGGATGTCATGGTGCGGCGCTTCCTTGACGCCCAGCAAGGTCAGGACCGAGCGCGAGGCCATGTTGAGCAGCCAGTTGAGGGGATAGAAAAGCAGGAAGAGGCCGCGCAGGGGATAGGCTATCCACAGCGCCACCGGTTCTGGTTCACGGATGGCAAGGGTTTTGGGCACCTGTTCACCCAGGACGATGTGCAATGACGAGAAAACCAGGAAGCCGACAACGAACGAGGTGAAATGCAGCGCCGGCTCCGACATATGGAGCGGCGCGAGCGCGGGCTTCAGCAGGGCGGCGACCGTGGGCTCACCGACCCAGCCCAGGCCCAGCGAGGCCATGGTGATGCCGAGCTGGCAGCAGGCCAGATGGGCTTCGATGTTACGCAAGATGCTCTGCACCAGCCGCGCGCCTATCCGGCTTTCCTCGACAAGCGCGTCAATGCGGAAGGCGCGCGCTTTGACCAGCGCGAACTCGGCGGCGACGAAGAAGGCGTTCGCGGCCAGGAGGAAGGCAGCAAGCAGCAGGTCGACGATGTTGGAACTCATCTTCCGGCGCTGGTGTCGGCAGGCATGGGGACGGTACTCGGTGAAAAGACCGTAATGATAGCCGGAATTCAGCTCTCCGTCAGGACCTCTTTTACGGCGTCCAGCGGCACGTCCCGGGTGACAAAAGCCTGTCCCAGGCCCTTGAGCAGGATGAAGGTCAGCTTGCAGTCCGTCACTTTCTTGTCATGGGCCATGGCGGCGACCAGTTCGTCCACGCCCGGACGGTTGCCCGGAATGTCGGCAATGGACGCGGGCAGTCCGACGGCCTTGAGGTGGCGGATGAAGCGTTCGGAATCCTGGCCCGGACACAGGCCCAGCTTCACCGACAGGCGGAAGGCAAGCGCCATGCCGATGGCGACGCCTTCGCC
>CANBZE010000351.1 GCA_947373775.1 Alphaproteobacteria bacterium | reverse complement strand
AATTACATCGTCAGCCTTTCCAACCTGTGCAAATGGCTGGGCCAGCAGGCGGAAAGCTTGGGCGTGGAAATCTATCCCGGCTTTCCGGCGCATGACCTGATCGTCGAAGACGGCGTGGTCAAAGGCGTCATCACCGGTGATCTGGGCGTGGCCAAGGACGGTCATCACAAGGACAGCTACACGCCGGGCATGGACTTGCGCGGCAAATACACCTTGTTCGCCGAAGGCGCGCGCGGTTCGCTGTCAAAACAGCTTGGCGCGATCTTCGACCTGCACAAGGATCGCGAGCCGCAGAAGTTCGGCATCGGGCTGAAAGAATTGTGGGAGCTTCCCGCCACCCAGCATAAAAAGGGCCTGGTGCTGCACGGCATGGGCTGGCCGCTGGACAATCAGACCGGCGGCGGCCTGTTCATGTATCACTGGGGCGACAATCTTTGCTCCATCGGCTTTGTGGTGCATCTGAATTATCAAAACCCCTGGCTGGACCCGTTCAACGAATTCCAGCGCGCCAAAACCCATCCGGCGATCGCCAAGATTCTCGAAAACGGCAAGCGCATCGGCTATGGCGCCCGCGCCATTACCGAGGGCGGCGCGCAATCGGTGCCGCAATTGTCCTTTCCGGGTGGGGCGCTGATCGGCTGCAGCGCCGGTTTCGTCAACCTGCCGCGCATCAAGGGCAGCCACAACGCCATGAAGACCGGCATGCTGGCCGCCGAGGCCGCTGCGGCGGCGCTGAAGGCGGGCAGGGCGCATGACCGCCTTTCCGACTATGACGATGCCTATGCCAAAAGCTGGGTGGCGCGAGATCTCCGATTGGTACGCAACGCCAAACCGCTCTGGTCGCGGCTGGGCACCTTGTTGGCGCTGCCGTTCATCGGACTGGACCTCTGGACCAACCAGCTGCTGGGCTTTTCCCTGTTTGGAACCCTGGGGCATGGTACGCCCGACTTCGCCACCCTGAACGCGGCCAAGGACAGCCCCAGGATCGCCTATCCCAAGCCTGACGGACGTTTAACCTTCGACCGGCTGTCCAGCGTATTCCTGTCCAGCACCAACCATGCGGAAGACCAGCCGGTGCACCTGGTGTTGCGCGACCCGGCCATTCCCATTTCGGTCAATTTGCCCGAATATGGCGAACCGGCGCAGCGCTACTGCCCGGCAGGCGTTTATGAAGTGATAGAAGAAAGTTCCGGCCCGCGGTTCCAGATCAACGCCCAGAACTGCGTCCACTGCAAAACCTGCGATATAAAAGACCCCTCGCAGAACATCACCTGGGTCACCCCCGAAGGCGGCGGCGGACCCAATTATGCGAACATGTAGGATCAGAATGCGCCGCATCGCCCTCCCTCTGATTGCCGTCCTGCTCAGCGGCTGCGCCGCCCAGCAGGCATCGTCCGTCCATACCGAATCCGACAAGAATTCGCAGGCCTTCTCGACCTATCTGTCGGCGCGCTTCGCCGCCGGCGAGCATGACCTGCCGCAGGCGGCGCGTTATTACGGCCAGTCGCTGTCCAGCGATCAGGGCAATCCCTCGCTGCTGGCGCTGTCCTTCTTCTATTCCACTACCTCGGGCGATTTCGACGCTGCCGGCAAATATGCCCAGGCGGTGATTGCGTCCACGCCCGACGACCGCGCTGCACGCCTGGCGCTGGCGGTGATCGGCTTCAAGCACAAGGACTATGTCGATGTGCGCAAGCAATTGTCGGCGTCGGCCAAAGGCCCCTTCACGGCGCTTACGCTGGCGCTGTTCGATGCATGGGCCGCAGCGGCCGAGCGCGATACCGCCGGCATGCAAAAGGACCTGGCTTCGCTGACGGAACAGAAGGGCGCCGAAAGCATGGCGGCCTTTCATACTGCGCTGCTGCAGGATTACCTGAACAACGCGCCAGCCGCCGATGCCGCGTATAAAAAGGCGCTGGCCTCCACCGCGCCCACGCCGCGGGTGCTGGAAGCGTATGGCCGTTTCCTGGAACGTCAGGGACGGGGCGAGGACGCCGCCAAGCTTTACCAGTCCCACGTCAATGAAGGCGGCCTTGCCAGCGTCACCCGTCCGGGGCTGGCGCGCATCGCCGCGGGCACCAAGCCCGAAGGCATGATCCGCTCGCCCGCCGACGGCGCCGCCGAGGCGCTGTTCGGCATCGCCGCCTCCCTGACCGACGCGCAAAGTGCCGAGGTCTCGATCCTGTATCTGCGCATGGCGCTATATCTGCGTTCCGACCTGGGCCTGGCCCAGGTGCTGCTGGCCGACCGGTTCGAGACCCTGCGCAAGTATGACAACGCCATTGCCATCTATCGCAGCATTGAGCCGTCCTCGCCCTACTGGCGCATGGCCCAGGTGCAGGCGTCGCTGGATCTGCAGCGGCTGGGCAACAATGACGACGCCATTGCCGGCCTGAAGAAGCTGGTGACGGCCGACCCCAATGACAGCGAAAGCTGGGTAGCGCTGGGCGACACCTATCGTGCGTCCGAAAAATTTGCCGAAAGCGTGGACGCTTACAACCATGCGGAAAAGATCATCGGCAAACCCAGCCGCCGCGACTGGCCGATGTTCTATGCCCGCGCCATGGCCAAGGAAAAGCTCAAGCGGCTGGATGACTCCGAAGCCGATATCCAGACGGCGCTGAAGCTGTCGCCCGAGCAGCCCGAGCTGCTGAACTATCTGGGCTATAGCTGGGTGGACCGGGGCCGCAACATCCCCACCGCCCTGACCATGCTGGAAAAGGCGCGCGCCTTGCGGCCCTATGACGGCTATATCGTGGACAGTGTGGGCTGGGCCTATTTCCAGCTCGGCCGCTATGACGATGCCGCCAAGACCCTGGAAGCGGCGGTGCTGCTGGTGCCGGGCGATCCCACCATCAATGATCACCTGGGCGACGCGCTGTGGCGCGCCGGGCGACACATCGAGGCCCGCTTCCAGTGGAACCACGCTCTGACGTTCAGCGATGACGACACCGACAAGGCGGCGATCGAGCGCAAGCTGAAGACAGGCCTGAGCGAAAAGCCCGCTTAAGTGATTTCCGAACGCGCCGCTGCCAAGATCAATCTGTTCCTGCATGTCGGTACCAGGCGGGAGGATGGATTCCATCCGCTGCAGAGCCTGGCGGTGTTCACCGACCTGGGCGATGCGCTGGAAATCGCGCCTGCGTCCGAACTCTCCCTGCAAATCGATGGACCTTTCGCCAAGGG
>CANBZE010000350.1 GCA_947373775.1 Alphaproteobacteria bacterium | reverse complement strand
GGCCGGTCAGGGTGCGCCAAGGGATCAGCTCATGGACGTTGGTGTAGCCGGCGTTGTAGCTGACCGTCTCGCTCTCGATGCCGCTCCAGGTCGGCGAGCTGATGATCTTGCGTGGCTGCGCCTGGATGTCGCGGAAGCGGATTTTCTCGTCTTCCTTGGCGCGAGCGAGATGGGCGTGTTCGCGCCCGGTGGCCCTGGACAGCGCGTCCCAGGCTTTCACCGCGACCTCGCCATTGGTTTCCGGCGCCAGCATCAGAATGACCTCGGTGGCGTCGATATCGGTGATGATCTTTGGCCGCCCGGCGGCGATGCCGGTGCTGTGCACACCGTTGAGATCGCCGAGTGCTGTCACCTCGTGCTGAGTGTTCCAGCCAATGCCTTTGCCGCCGTTGCCCAGCGTGTCGAGCAGCGGCCCGACGGCAACGAACTTGGCGTGGATGTTGGCGTAGTCTCGCGTCACCACCGTGACGTTCGGCATGGTCCTTCCGGGAATGGTCGGGGTTTCGCCGCGCTTCCAGTCCTTCACGTCCATCGCCTGCGCCATTTCAGCCGGCGTATCGTGCAAGATGGGCGTCAGCACCACGTCTTCCTCAATGCCCAACACCTCGGGGGCGATTTCGGAGAATTTCTCCGCCAACCCTTTGTAGATGTCCCAGTCCGAGCGGGCTTCCCAGGCCGGGTCAACCGCCGCGCTCAGCGGATGGATGAACGGGTGCATGTCGGACGTGTTGAGGTCGTTCTTTTCGTACCAGGTCGCCGTCGGCAACACGATATCGGAGTAGACGCAGGTGGTGGACATGCGGAAATCCAAGGTCACCAGCAGATCCAGCTTGCCTTGCGGCGCGCTGTCGTGCCAGGCGACTTCCTGGTTGCGCACCGCGCCCTCGGCGCCGAGGTCCTTGCCCAGCACCCCATGCGTTGTCCCCAGCAAATGCTTGAGGAAATACTCGTGGCCCTTGCCCGAGGATCCCAAAAGATTGGAGCGCCAGACAAACATGTTGCGCGGCCAGTTTGCGGGATGATCCGGGTCGTGGCAGGACATTTCCAGGCTGCCGGATTGCAGCCCGGCGGCGACGAAGTCCTTCACCTCCATCCCCGCCTTGCGCGCATCGGCGGCGATGGTCAGCGGGTTCTGCTTCAGCTGTGGCGCCGATGGCAGCCAGCCCATGCGTTCGGCGCGCACGTTGTAGTCGATCATCGACTGGTTCCAGTCGCCGTCCGGCGCCAGCGGCGAAACGATCTCGGCGGCCGTCAGCGTTTCATAACGCCATTGGTCGCTGTGAGCGTAGAAGAACGAGGTGCCGTTCATCTGCCGCGGCGGGCGCGACCAGTCCAACCCGAAGGCCAACGGCTGCCAGCCGGTTTGCGGTCGCAGTTTCTCCTGCCCGACATAATGCGACCAGCCGCCGCCGGACTGGCCGACAGCGCCGCAGAACACCAGCATGTTGATGGCGCCGCGATAGCTCATATCCATATGGTACCAATGGTTGATTGCAGCCCCGATGATGATCATCGAACGGCCATTGGTTTGTTCGGCATTTCCAGCGAATTCGCGTGCCACCGTAATAATGGCGTCCCGCTTCACACCGGTGATGCGTTCCGCCCAGGCCGGAGTGAATGGAGTGTCGTCGTCATAGGACCGCGCCACGTTGGCGCCGCCGAAGCCGCGATCGAGGCCGTAATTTCCCATCATCAGGTCGTACACGGTGGCCACCGCCACGGTGCCTCCACTGGCGAGCGCAATCCGACGAACCGGAATATTCCGAGTCAGGATTTCAGCATGCTGGGTTGCGACGAAATGCTCAGTGGCGCGACCGCCGAAATACGGGAAGTCCACCGCAGCGGCTTCCGAGCCTTCGCCCGCCAGGCTTAACCGCAACGAAACCTCCTCGCCCTGCCCGTTCTTCGGCTCCAGATTCCATTTGCCCTGTTCCCCCCAGCGATAGCCGAGCGAGCCAAGCGGGGCGACCAGCGCGCCGGTATTGTCATCGAAGGCAACGGTCTTCCACTCCGGATTGTTGGCCTCGCCCAATGCGCCCGGCAGTTCGGAACTGCGCAGCAATCGTTCCGGCACTAGCCGACCCTCGCGCTCCACCAGGCGCACCAGGAACGGCATGTCGGAGTAGCGGCGCAGGTAGTTGGTGAAATAGGGGACCTCGCGATCGAGATGATACTCGCGCAGGATCACGTGGCCCATCGCCAGCGCCAGCGCGGCGTCGGTGCCTTGTTTCGGGGCCAGCCAGATATCGGCGAACTTGGTAGCTTCCGCATAGTCCGGGCTGATCACCGCCGACTTGGTGCCCTTGTAGCGAACCTCGGTATAGAAATGCGCGTCCGGCGTGCGGGTTTGCGGGACGTTGGAACCCCAGACGATGATGTAGCCGGCGTTGTACCAGTCAGCGCTTTCCGGCACGTCGGTTTGCTCGCCCCAGGTTTGCGGACTGGCCGGCGGTAGGTCGCAATACCAGTCGTAGAACGACAGGCAGACGCCGCCCATCAACGACAGGTAACGTGCGCCGGCGGCATACGACACCATGGACATGGCCGGGATGGGGGAAAAGCCGATCACCCGGTCCGGGCCCCAGGTCTTGGCGGTGTAGGCGTTGGCGGCGGCGATGATTTCATTCGCCTCGTCCCAGCGTGCGCGCACGAAGCCGCCATGGCCGCGGATTTTGGTGTAGCTGTCACGCTTGGCCTGGTCCTGCTGGATGGACGCCCAGGCGGCAACCGGCGGCATCACCGCGCGGGCGGCACGCCACAGTTTCAGCAGCCGGGCACGGATCAGAGGATATTTCACCCGCGCACCGGAATACAGGTACCAGGAATACGATGCGCCGCGCGCGCAACCGCGCGGCTCATGGTTGGGCAAATCGGGCCGCGTACGCGGATAGTCGGTTTGTTGCGTTTCCCACGTAACGATGCCGCCCTTGACGTAAATCTTCCAGGAGCACGAGCCCGTGCAGTTCACGCCATGGGTGGAACGAACGATCTTGTCGTGCTGCCAACGCTTGCGATAGCCGTCTTCCCACGCCCGGTTTTCCTCGGTGGTGATGCCGTGGCCGTTGGCGAAAGGTTCGGCGGGGCGGCGGAAAAATGTCAATCGATCAAGAAAATGCGACATGGCGATGCGCTCCTCAGCCCTTGCGTTCGATGGCGCGCAGCAAGCCGCCGCGCCGTGTGTAGACCGCCC
>CANBZE010000349.1 GCA_947373775.1 Alphaproteobacteria bacterium | reverse complement strand
CGGATGGCAAGACGCTGTACCAGCAGGGCGAGCAGAATTCGCGCCTGCAGGTTTATGGCTTTGCCGATGGCAAGCTGACCGCCAAGGGATCGTCGACCTCGACCCTGCCGGCGGGCTTCCAGGGCGGCAACACCACTTCGGAGCTGTTGATCGACAAGAGCGGCAAGCATCTTTATGGCGCCAACCGCAATCATGACTCCATCGCCACCATGGCGGTGCAGGGGGATGGCAGCGTCAAGCTGATCGGCAACACCCATACCGAAGGCAGCATCCCGCGCAGCCTGACCATCGATCCCACCGGCAAGTTCCTCTATTCGCTGAACCAGGCGGGTGACAATCTCACCACCTTCCGCATCGGCGCGGACGGGGTGCCGAAGTTCACCGGCAAATTCCTGGCCATCGGCTCGCCGGCGGTGATGGAATTCCTGCCGTAGGAGAGGCGCGTGACCAGAAAACTTGCCCTGGCCGTCGCGCTGTCGGCGGCGATGCTTGGCGGCGTGCCTGCTGCCAACGCCGCGCGCGCCTATATCGGCACCTATACGCCGAACTTGGCCGATCCGACCGCCTACGCCAACGGCAATGGCGAGGGCATTTATCTGGTCACTGTGGATGAGGTCAGCGGCGCACTGTCGGGCCTGAAGCTGGTGGCCAGGGACCGGTCGCCGGCATGGTTCACCCTGTCGCGCGACCACAGGTTTCTCTATGCGATCAATGAAATCGATACCTATGGTCCCGGCAAAAACGGTTCCATTACCGCCTATGCGGTGGATGCCGCCAGTGGTGCGCTCAGGAAACTCAACACGGTGGATTGCGGCGGCCCCATTCCCAGCTACGCCAGCGTCGATCCGTCGGGGAAATTCCTGCTGACGGCCGTTTATGGCGGTGGCAGTTTTTCGGTGATCCGCATCAAGCCCGATGGCAGCCTGGGCGAGATGACTGATAATGTGAAGCCGCAAGGACCGATGAGCGTGTATCAGGCGGTCGACCGGCCGGTTGGTATGCGCGGCAGCAAGGCGCCGCATGGGTCTCGCGGTCACATGATCCTGGCCGATCCCACCGGCCAGTATATCGTGGGCGCTGATGCGGGGCGCGACCAGATCTTTGTCTGGAAGCTGGATGCGGGCGGCAAGCTGAACCAGGTGTCGGTGACCAAATCGGTGCCGGGCGCAGGCACGCGCCATTTTGCGTTCTCGCCGGACGGCAAGACGCTGTATGTCGGGCATGAGCAGAATTCGCGCGTTCAGGTCTATGGTTTCGCCGGCGGCAAGCTCACGCCCAGGGGCGCATCCGTTTCGACCTTGCCGGACGGGTTCCAGGGCAGCAATACCACCTCGGGGCTGGTGATCGACAGGAGCGGCAAGCGTCTCTATGTCGCCAACCGTGTGCATGACACGATTGCAACTTTCGCGATCGCGCCGGACGGCGGCATCAAGCGCATCGGCGACACCCATACCGAAGGCACCATTCCGCGCACCCTGACCATCGATCCCAGCGGCAAGTTCCTCTATTCGATGAACCAGCATGGCGACAATATTGCCACCTTCCGCCTGGACCCGGATGGCGTGCCGAAATTCACCGGCAAATTCTTAGGCGTAGGCGCGCCGGCGGCGATGGTGTTTCTTCCATAAGAAAGAACTGATGTGAGCAAAGGGAATATTCTGATCGCCGTTGCGGCTTTGGCGCTGCTGGGTTCCGCCAGTGCCGCTGAGGCTGCGCGCGCCTATATCGGCACCTATACGCAAGAGCTGACGGCGCGCGGCAACAATCACGGCGAGGGCATCTATCTGGTGGATGTCGACGACAACAGCGGCGCGGTGTCCAATGCGCGACTGGTGGCGAAGATGAAATCGCCGGCCTGGATCGCGCTGTCGCCCGATCACCGCTTTCTCTATGCCAACAGCGAGATCCTGGACTATGAGGGCAAGACCGGTTCGGTCAGCGCTTTTGCAGTGGATGCGGCCAGTGGCTTGTTGAAGCCGTTGAACACGGTCAGTTCGGGCGCGGCCGGTCCCGCCTATATCGAAATTGATCGCACCGGAAAGTTCGCGCTGGTGGCGAACTACTCCGGCGGCAGTTTTGCGGTCATTCACATCAAGGCGGACGGAAGTCTCGGCGAATTGGCCGACCAGGTGAAGCCGGATGGGCCGCTCAATCCGGCCGAGGCTTCGGACACCCAGCCCGGC
Source organism: Alphaproteobacteria bacterium (assembly GCA_947373775.1). Next base: position 1,007 of record CANBZE010000349.1, on the reverse strand, counting down.
CAGTTCGCCGGCAGCGATCACAGCGGCAGCCATGGCCACATGATCGGCATGGACCCGTCGGGCAAATATGTCATCGGCGATGATGCCGGGCGCGACCAGATCTTTGTCTGGACCCTGGATGGCGGCGGCAAGCTGCATCAGGTGTCGGTGACCAAGAGTTTGGCAGGTTCGGCGCCGCGCCATTTCGTCTTCAGCCCGGACGGCAAGATTTTATACCAGCTGCAGGAACAGGACTCGCAGCTTCAGGCCTATGACTTCAAGGACGGCATGCTGACGGCGCGTGGTTCCAGCATCTTCACGCCGCCCGACGGCTATCAGGGCAGCAACACCACATCGGAACTGCTGATCAACAAGTCCGGCACGCGTCTCTATGCGGCGAACCGCACCCAGGATTCCATCGCCACCATCGCAGCGGGGAAGGTCGGCATCACCCGGATCGCCAATACCCATACCGGCGCCGACAATCCGCGCAGCCTGGCGCTGAATCCGAACGGCAAGTTTCTCTATTCTTTGAATCAGGGCGGTCACAACGTCGTGACCTTCCGCATTGGACCCAGGGGTGTACCGCAACCAACCGGCAGCGTCATGGCATTGGGTTCGCCCGCCGTGATGGTATTCCTGCCCAACTAAGGAGACACACATGGACAAGAGACAATTCCTGACGGCGGCCGCCGCGCTGGCCGCAACGCCGGCGTTCGGCCAGGCGCAGGCGAAAAAGCCCGGCACGGACGATCTGGGCCGCACGCTGTCCAGCATGAAGGCCAAGCCGATCCCGCGCCGCAAAGCCAAGACCACCAAGATGTTCCTGACGCCGCCATGCTGGCCCAACGCCATCACCGCCGATCCGGGCGGTGCGGGTTTCTGGGTGCAGCAGCAGCGCCATGACCGGGGACCGGAAACCGCCTGGCTGCTGGACCGCAAGGGCAAGGTGCTGAAGAGCGTGGTCACCAAGTGCGAAGATTGCAGCGGCATGGCGGTGGGCAACGGCTTTATCTGGAGCGGCGCCA
>CANBZE010000348.1 GCA_947373775.1 Alphaproteobacteria bacterium | reverse complement strand
GAACGTAGGCAGCGCGTTTCGCCGGATTTTCTACTATGGATTTCCAGGCCGCGACCGGCGTCATCAGCGTGCGCGCCTCGCGCCACAGCTTGAGCAGCCGCGAGCGCACCAGCGGATATTTCACGCGGTTGCCGGAATAGAGATACCAGCTGTAGCTGGCGCCGCGTGCGCAGCCGCGCGGCTCGTGGTTCGGCAGATCCGGCCGCGTGCGCGGATAGTCGGTCTGCTGCGTCTCCCAGGTGACGATGCCGCCCTTGACGTAGACTTTCCACGAGCAGGAACCCGTGCAATTCACGCCATGCGTCGAGCGCACGATCTTGTCGTGCTGCCAGCGCTTGCGGTAGCCGTCCTCCCAGCGCCGGTCTTCGCTGGTGGTGATGCCATGACCGTTCGAGAACGGTTCGCCGCCACGGCTGAAGAATGTCAGGCGATCGAGGAAATGGCTCATGGCTTTTGCAATCCGTTAGCAGGAGACCGGGGCATTGCGGCGCGCATAGAAGAACCAAGTGACCGCCGCGCTGATCACGTAGAATCCCAGGAAGGCATAGAGGGCACCCTGGGGACCGCCCATGAGCGCAATGGAGGTGCCGTAGGCCTTGGGGATGAAGAAGGCACCAAAAGCGGCCACCGCCGAGGTAAAGCCGATAATGGCCGCGGATTCCTTTTCGGACTGGCGCGTGCGGCAGGCGTCATCCATGGCGGGCAGCAGGCGAGCAAGCTCTTTGCGCATGATCACAGGAACCATCTGGAAGGTGGAGGCATTGCCGACACCGGTGGCAAAGAACAGGATCATGAACATCGCGAAGAAGCCCCAGAAGGCGCCTGGCTGGTCCTTGATGCCCAGGAAGTAGAGGACGCCGACCACGCCCAACACCATCAGGACGAACACCCAGAAGGTGACCTTGCCGCCACCGAAGCGGTCTGCGATCCAGCCCGTGAACGACCTGGAAAGAGCCCCGACCAACGGCCCCAGAAATGCGAAGGCCAGTGCGTCCACATGGGGAAACTGCGTCTTGATGAGCAGCGGAAAACCCGCGGAATATCCGATGAAGGATCCAAAGGTGCCGGTATACAGCCAGCACATCACCCAATTGTGCTTGCGCTGAAAGATCACCGCCTGTTCGGCGAAGGAGGATTTCGCGCTGGAAAGGTCATCCATACCGAACCAGGCGGCGAAGGCGGATGCGATGATGAAGGGAACCCAGATGAAGCCCGCATTCTGCAGCCAGATCGGAGCCGCTGCACCCATGTGCGGCGCGCCGCCCAGCCAGCCGAATACGCCGGTGGTGATGACGAGCGGCGCGGCGAACTGCACCGCGCTGACACCCAGGTTGCCCAGTCCGGCGTTGAGGGCGAGTGCATTGCCCTTCTCCGACTTGGGGAAGAAGAAGCTGATATTTGCCATGGACGATGCAAAGTTTCCGCCGCCAAACCCGCACAGCACAGCCAGCAGCAGCAAGATGAAGTAGGGCGTGTTGGGGTTCTGCACCGCGAAACCAATGCCCAGGGCGGGAACCGCCAGAGACCAGGTCGTCAGCGTGGTCCATAGCCGGCCGCCGAAAATGGGCACCATGAAGGCGTAGAAGATGCGCAGGCAGGCGCCGGAAAGACCCGGCATGGCCGCCAGCCAGAACAACTGGTCGGTGGTGAAGTTGAATCCCGCGGCCGGCAGCTTCGCCACCACTACAGACCACACCATCCACACCGCGAACGACAGGAACAGCGACGGGATTGAAAGCCACAGGTTGCGCCGGGCGACATTTCGGCCAGTCGCCTGCCAGAAGGTGGCGTCATCCGGTCGCCAATCCGTCATCAGGTGGGACGAGAGCGCGCCTTCGTGCTGCGTTTCGTGAACTTCCTGCATTTCCGGCAGCGCGGGGAGCGCGTCGAGTGCCTTGCCCATGGCCTCACGCTCCATGCGCCGGATAGAGACATGCATCCAGACCAGCGCCGTCGTGGTGAGCGCGAACAACACCATGAAACAGCTCTGCCAGATGCCGGTCAGATCGTTCAAAACGCCGAACAGGATCGGCAGAACAAAACCGCCCAGGCCACCGACCATGCCGACAAGGCCACCGACCGCTCCGACCCGGTCGGGATAGTAGACCGGGATATGCTTGTAAACCGCCGCCTTGCCCAGGCTCATGAAGAATCCCAGCACAAAGATCAGCACCATGAAGCTGACGATGCCGGTTTCCAGGTGGAAGAAAATCTTGCCATGGATGCCGCTCACGACATAGTCGGTGGGCGGATAGGACAACAGGAAGGTACAGGCGATCGCCGTGAGGAATGTCCAGTACATAATCCGGCGCGCGCCATACTTGTCCGACAGTACGCCGCCATAGGCCCGGAAGATCGAAGCGGGAATGGAAAAGGCAGCCGCGATCATGCCAGCGGCCTTGATATCAAAACCATAGGCGCCAATTAGGTAGCGCGGCAGCCACAGCGACAGCGCGACGAAGGCGCCGAACACAAAGAAGTAATAAAGCGCAAAGCGCCAGACTTGAAGCTTTCTCAGCGGCGCAAGCTGTGTGAGAAAAGATTCGGCATTCCCGGACCTTGCCCGGCGCGCCACCGAATGGGGATCCTCCTTGGCAAACAAGAGAAAGGCCAATCCCAAGATGCCGATGGCAGATGCCCAAGCATAGGCCACGGTATGCCAGCCATAGGCCACCATCACCGTCGGGGCGAGAAACTTGGTGACCGCCGCGCCGACATTGCCCATGCCGAAGATGCCCAGCGCCGTGCCTTGGCGGCTCTTGGGATACCAATGGGAGACATAGACGACGCCGCTGGCGAAGGCCCCGCCAGCAACCCCGACGCCCAGGGCGGCCAGAAGGTAGGTCGGATAATCATGGGCGAAGGTCAGCAGGACGGTGGCAACCGCGGCCGTCAGCATCACAAGGCCCGTCACGATGCGCCCGCCGACCTGCTCGGACCAAATGCCCACCACTAGCCGGATAAGCGAGCCGGTCAGGATTGGTGTGCCGATCAGCAGGCCGAACTGTGCCCCGCTCAGCCCCAGCTCGCGCTGTATCTCCACACCGATGATGGAAAAGATCGTCCAAACCGCAAAGCAAGCCGTAAAGGCGATGGTGGACAGCGCAAGTGACTGATTTGCTTGTGATATTTCAGGATCAGGTGCTGCGTTGCCGATTGTCATCAAAGTCCCCCCTGGTCGTTCTGTCGGGGTGAAGCACCCCAGACCCAAAAAAGGTTATTGCCCAAC
>CANBZE010000347.1 GCA_947373775.1 Alphaproteobacteria bacterium | reverse complement strand
ATCCCATTCCCGACGACGACCGCAAGAAGATCGGGTTGTTCTGCACCCTGGCGGCGGAGCGCGTGATCCCGGCGATGGACCTGGACACGATTTACCGCGTGCCGCTGGCCTATCACGAGGTCGGGCTGGACACGCAGCTGCTGAAAGTCTTCGGTATCGACAATGCGCCCGAGCCTGACCTGACGCGCTGGCAGGAAGTTGTGCAGCGGGTGAAGAATCCCGAAGGCGAAGTGCGCATCGCCGTGGTCGGCAAGTACATGCAGGTCAAGGACAGCTACAAGTCGCTGTCCGAGGCGCTGACCCATGGCGGACTGGCCAACAATGTGAAGGTCCATCTGGACTGGATCGACAGCGAAGTGTTCGAGCGCGACGACGCCGCCAGCTTCCTGGAAGAAGTGGACGGCATATTGGTGCCGGGCGGCTTTGGCGAGCGCGGCACCGAAGGCAAGATCGGCGCGGTGCGCTTTGCCCGCGAGCGCAAAGTGCCGTTTTTCGGCATCTGTTATGGCCTGCACATGGCGGTGATCGAAGCGGCGCGCGATCTGGCGGGACTGGAAGGCGCCGGCACCACCGAGATCGGCCATCCCAAGCATCCGGTGATCGGGCTGATGACCGAATGGGTGAAGGGCAACCAGATGGAAAGCCGCGCCGCCGATGGCGACATGGGCGGCACCATGCGGCTGGGCGCCTACCCGGCGATGCTGACACCCGGTTCAAAGGTCGCGGAAGTCTATGGCGCCACCGAGATCAGCGAACGCCATCGCCACCGCTATGAAGTGAATACCAATTACGCCAAGCAGCTCTCCAAGCACGGCATGGAAGTGTCGGGCTGGTCGCCGGACGGGCGGCTGCCGGAGATCATGGAGATCCCCGACCATCCCTGGTTCATCGGGGTGCAGTTCCATCCCGAGCTGAAATCGCGGCCGCTGGAGCCGCATCCGCTGTTCACGTCCTTCATTGCGGCGGCGGTGCAAAAGAGCCGGTTGGTCTGATGGCCCAGCCGCCGGATGATTTCCCGCAGCACATGTTCGAAGCGGCGGTGGAATTCGCCATCCTGGCCATCCGGACGCTGATCCTGATCAATGGCGCGGCGGTCATCGCGCTGCTCACCTTTGTCGGCCAGGTCTGGGCCAACGATCAGCACAACGGCTCGGCCATGGCCCATATCCTGTTCTGGCCTTTGTTGTTCTTCCTGATCGGCGTGATCATGGCGGTGACCACCACCTTGCTCGCCTATATCACCCAGATGCTGACCACCGAGCATGGCCGCGGTACGATCCCGGCGATCTCCAAGCGCGTGCGCATTTTCGCGATCCTGTCCGCCTTGCTGAGCCTGATGTCTTTTACGGCTGGGGCCGTGACGACCGCCGTCGGTATCGCAGGTTAGCGCGCCAGATAGGCCGCGATCACGTCTTTCGGGACAATGTGATAGCCGTTGCTGGGTTTGTTTTTCGATGCTTCGCCCGTCTTGGTCAGCGCTACGCGCAAGCCATTTATGTTTTCCAGCGCGATGCAATCGTCGATGTCGTGCAGATCGTCCTTGTGCGGCAACTCGTAGCCGCTGGTGAAATATTGCTCCAACGCGCGCTTCTTGGCTTCCTCTGCGGTGGCAGCGACATAGAAGCCGTTGGCATGCAGTTCGGTGAAGTTGTCGTCATAGGCGCCGAGATTCACGAAGTAGAGTTTTGGGGACTGAGGCGGGGGTGCGTCCGATAAAGTCACGCGGTATCCATCCACCACGTCGAGTTCCAGCCAACTGTCCAGGTGCAGTCCCACGGGATTGCCGAACCATTTTTCCAGCAATTGGGGGTAGGTGTCCTCGATCCGCGATCCGGTGGCGAACACCACGTCATGCAGCTCGGTATTGGCCTTGGGGGCGCGGCCGCCCAGGTAAACTGCGAAAAGCTTGCTCATGCCCGTTTATACCCATTAACAGGTCCTTAACTGCAACCCCCGAAACGCTAGGGAATAAGTAAGACGCGCCCTACTAGGATCGGCGCATGGGTCCGTCCATCCCGCTCTTTCTGACGCGCGCTGCCGCCATAGTGCTGGCCGGCCTGCTGCTGCTTGCCGTCACGGGCCATGCCCATGCCGCCGGTGACGGCAACTACGGCCTCAAGCGTTTCCCGAGCGACAATTACGACACCGTGCCCGCCAATGCGCCGGCGCCCGCCGCGCCCAACTTCGCCCCAGTGCCCGGTTCGAGCGTTTCGCCCAACGGCTATTACAGCACCTTGAACAGCAGCCCGGCCGCCGTGACCGTGTCGCCGCCGCCGGCCTATGCGCCGCAGCCCATGCAAGCGCCGCAGGCCTATGCGCCGGCGCCCAGCTATCAGCCCATGCCGGCTTCCAACGAACCTTATGGCTACAGGCCCGCCCAAGGCGCTGCGCCGCTGGCGCAAGGCTATGGCTATGCACCGCAGCCGGGTACTGCGGCGCCCGCGCCGGTACCGGAGGCCTATGGCTACAAGCCGGTGATGCCGGCCGCGCCGTCCTATCCGTCGCCGCGGCTGGCGTCCGCCTCGCCGATGCGCGGTGATCCTTACGCCTATTACCAGCAGGAAACTGCGGGCCGCACGGATAACGCCGAATATGTACTGGGCCCGGGTGACAAGATGCGCCTGATCGTGTTCGGCGAAACCGACCTGTCAGGCGACTTCACGATTGATGGATCGGGCTTTGTGCGCTTGCCGCTGATCGGTCAGGTGCGCGCCGCCGGTTATACGTCGCAGCAACTGGAGGCGGCCATTGGCGGCTCGCTGGCGCAGGGCTATCTGAAATCGCCGCGCGTGTCGGTGGAGGTTTCGACCTACCGGCCCTTCTACATCATCGGTGCGGTCAACCGGCCCGGCCAATACCCATACGTCGATCACATGAATGCGCTGAACGCCATCGCCCTGGCCGGCGGCTTTACCACCACGGCGGTGGAGAGCGTGGTGTTCATCCGCCGCGAAGGCAGCAACACCGAACAGGAAGTGCCGGTCGACCGCACCACCACTATCCGGCCCGGCGACGTGCTCAAGGTGCACAACACCTTCTTCTCTGAGGTGGCAAACTTCGTGGCGCCCTTCTCGGGTGTGGCGGCGTCCGCAGCTACCGCAGCGGTCATTCAGTAGGGCTATTTGCCCCCGGACGGAGCCTGACTTAAAAGGGCTCCATGAACCCCAATCCCGTCGTTACCCTGGGCAATGTCGCGGTCGGCAATGCCAAAAAGCTCAGCATCATCGCCGGACCCTGCCAGTT
>CANBZE010000346.1 GCA_947373775.1 Alphaproteobacteria bacterium | reverse complement strand
GACGCGCGCGGCACTCTGCGCCAGCGACGAGACGATCCAGCGATTGACCGTGAGCCTGGCCTTGGCCGGATCGAATTTCGGGTCGAGCTTGCAGCCATTCATCTCGCAGAAGCGCGAGGTGTTCCACAACTTGGTGGCGAAGTTGCGGTTAGTCTCCACCCGCGTCGGACCCACGCGCATGTCGCGGTTCTGCCCCGCTGCCAGCGCCAACGTAAAGCGCAACGCATCGGCGCCGAACTCGTCGATCAGGGTGATGGGGTCCACCACATTGCCCTTGGTCTTGGACATCTTCGCGCCCTGTTCGTCCAGCACGCGGTTGTGGATCAGCACCGTCTTGAACGGCACCTTGCCCATGAAATGGGTGCCCATCATCATCATGCGGGCGACCCAGAAGAAGATGATGTCGAACGCTGTCACCAGAACATCGGTGGGATAGTAGCGCTCCAGCTCCACCGTGCTGTCCGGCCAGCCCAGGGTCGAGAACGGCCACAGCGCCGAGGAGAACCAGGTGTCCAGCACATCTTCGTCACGGGTCAGCGGTTTTCCACTGGCCTGTTTCACGGCCTCATCTTCGGTCTCGGCGCAATAGACCTTGCCGTCCGCGTCATACCAGACCGGAATCTGATGGCCCCACCACAGCTGGCGCGAGATGCACCAGGGGCGGATGTTGCGCATCCAGCCGAAGAAGACATTGGTCCAGTTCTCCGGCACGAACTTGGTCTCGCCGCTTTCGACGGCGGCAATCGCCTTGTCGGCCAGCGGCTGGACATTCAGGTACCATTGCTCGGTGAGGAACGGCTCCAGCACCACGCTTTTGGTCTTTTCGTCATGCGGCACGGCATGGGTGATGGGCTCGATCTTCTCGACCAGTTCCATCGCTTCCAGATCGGCGACGATCTTCTTGCGCGCGGCTTCACGGCTCAGGCCGCGATACGGCGCCGGCACGTCGTTGTTCAGCGTGCCGTCCTTGTTGATCAGGTTGATCAGCGGCAGGTTGTGGCGCTTGCCAACTTCGAAGTCGTTGAAGTCATGGCCGGGTGTGATCTTGACCGCGCCGGTGCCCTTTTCCGGATCGGAATATTCGTCGGCAATGATGGGGATCAGCCGCCCGGTCAGCGGCAGCACCGCGTGCCGTCCGACCAGCGCCTTGTACCGTTCGTCCTCGGGATTCACCGCCACGGCGGTATCGCCCAGCATGGTTTCAGGCCGGGTGGTGGCGATGGTGATGAACTGGTCGCTGTCCTCGATCGGATACTTGATGTGCCAGAGGTGGCCCTTGATCTCGATGCTTTCGACTTCCAGGTCCGACACCGCCGTTTGCAGGCGCGGGTCCCAGTTGACCAGCCTCTTGTCCTTGTAGATCAGACCCTGTTTGTAGAGTTCGACGAACACCTTGGTGACGGCCCGGTTCATTTCCGGATCCATGGTGAAGCGCTCGCGGCTCCAGTCGGCGGAGGCGCCCAGGCGATGCTGCTGTTCGACAATCGCGCCGCCGGACTCGGCCTTCCACTTCCACACTTCTTCCAGGAATTTCTCGCGGCCCAGGCCCAGGCGTGTCATCTGCCGCTCGGCCAGCTGGCGCTCGACGATCAGTTGGGTGGCGATGCCGGCATGATCGGTACCCGGCTGCCACAGCACGTCCTTGCCGCGCATGCGCTCGAAGCGCGCCAGGATGTCCTGCAAGGTGTTGTTGAGGGCGTGGCCGATATGCAGCCGGCCGGTGACATTGGGCGGCGGGATGACGATGGAAAAGGCTTCCGCGCCGGGGCGGGTGCCGCACTTGAAAGCGCCGGACGCCTCCCACTGGGCGGCGATACGCTGTTCCACGTCCTGGGGATTGAAAGTCTTGTCGAGCATAACAAAAAAAGCCGGAAAGTCCTGTGGGGCTTTCCGGCTTTTTGAGGCGCGGGTCAAGCCCCGCCTAATTCAAACGGGAATCAGCGTTTGGTGCCGCGCGACTTTACCACGCGCTCCACTTCGGCCCGTACCGCACCCTCAAGAAGGGCCGGGAAATGCTCGTCCATCCATTCGCGGATCAGGGGCTTCATGCGGTTGATGACCGCGTCGGAATTGTCCGACAGGTAGCGCTGCAGCACCGGCTCGAAGCTTTCGCGCACGGCGCGCTCAAACACATTTTCCACGCTCGAGCCGTCCACCGGCGCAATGGACGGGGCGCTGCGCACCGGCGCCGGGGCGGATTCGGGTTCGTCGGGAATCGCATTGAAGGTGTCTTCCACCGCCTGGCGGGTATGGTCGGAAAAGATGTCGTTATGGACGGCCGGGGCCGGCGCGACATTCTCGAACACCAGGTCTTCGACCGGCGCAGGCATCGGAGCCGGCGGCGGCACGATGGGCGCCGGGGCCACGGCCACCGGGGCTTCCACTTCATGGGTCAGTTCCAGCACGTCGTCATGGACGGCGGGCTGGGCCGGCGCGGGCGCGGCTTCCTCAGCCGGGGCGCCGCCTTCGGGGGCGTCCTCGGAGATGATCTTGCGGATGGAGGCGAGAATTTCCTCCATGGTGGGTTCGTGCTGAGGGTTCGACATCGGCAGCTCCACAAGCCCACCAAACGCAAAGAGGGGGCAATTTCAGCCTAGGATAGTGGCGGCCAGTCGGCAAAGATAGAGTTAACGCCGGAGCCCAAACCGTCCTTAAAAGACAAAGCCCATGGCTTTCTTGAAGCCGGCCAGCAGGGGCACATCGGCGTCGAAATCGGGGCGTTTGCCCACCTGCCCATTCTGTTTCAGGAACAGCCAGGCCCGGCTTTGGCCGTCCTTGATCACCGCCACCAGACGCCCGCCTTCGGCGAGCTGGCCCAGCAGGGTTTCGGGCACCTGCTCGATGGCGCCGTTGACAAAGATCACATCGAACGGCGCTTGACCCTTTACGCCCTCGATCAAGCCGCCCTGGACCACTTCAACCTTGCCCACAGCAGTGGCCAGCAACTCACTGGCAATACGCACCAAATCGGCATCCTGCTCAAGCGCCACGACATCGGCCGCCATGCGCGCCAGGACCGCCGAGGAATAGCCGGTGCCGCAGCCCACATCCAGCACCCGGTCGGTGGCGGTGACCTGGGCCAGGTTCAGAAGCTTGGCGAAGCTGCGGGGATCCAGAAGGTAGCGTCCCTGGGCGACCGCCACCGGCACGTCGGCATAGGCCAGGGCGCGGGCGGCGCTGGGGACGAATTTCTCCCGGGCCACGGCGCTGATGGCCGCCAGGATGCGCGGATCGGTGACATTGGAGG
>CANBZE010000345.1 GCA_947373775.1 Alphaproteobacteria bacterium | reverse complement strand
GGCGCTGGGGTCCCAGGTACCGGTCCAGTCGAATTCGGCGACGAACCCTTGTTGATAGCCATGCGAAATGACCGTGGGGTGCAGATCATCCTGCCGGTCGCGCCGTGCCCAGATGAAGCCGCAGCCCTTCGCCGCCAGCAGCCATTTATGGCAGTTGCCGACGTAATAATCCGCGTCCAATGCGGTGAGGTCGATGTCCACCTGCCCCGGTCCGTGCGCGCCATCGACCAGAATGGGCACCGCGGCGGCGTGGCAGGCGGCGATAATCTCGGGCAGCGGCAGCACCATCGCCGAGGACGAGGTGATGTGGTCGATCACCGCGATCCGCGTGCGCTCGCTGAACGCCGCCGCGATACCGGCCACCAGCGCGTCGGCATCAAGCCGCGGAAACGGCATCGGCACTTCCACCAAACGCGCTCCGGCGCGCTCGCACACGAAGCGAACGGTATTGCGCACCGCGCCGTAGACATGGCCCAAAACCAGGATTTCGTCGCCCGGCTGCAACCGCAACGATCGCAGCACGGCGTTGCACCCCTCGGTGGCGTTGGACACGAAGGCCACGTCCTGCGCCTGCGCCCCAAGGAACCCGGCCAGCCCAGCCGCCGCCTGCCGCAACGCAGCCGGCAGTTCCGCGCGCATGAACCGACTGGGCTGGGCTTCCATTCGTCGCCGCCACGCATCCTGCGCCGCCAGCACGGCTTTCGGCGTCGCGCCGTAGGACCCGTGATTGACGGTGACGAAGTCCGGATCAAGCAGAAACTCATTCCGGATCGCGTGACCGAGCGCGACCATGGCCTAGGTGAACACGGCTTCATCCGCGCCCAGCGGCACCGCTTCGGGCTGCGTGCATGGGGTGGTGATGGCGATGTGGCGGCCCTCGGCGGCGGATTTGTCGAAGGCTTCGAGCACTTCCAGCACGTGCAGCGCCAGTTCGCCGCTGCACCGATGCGGACGGTTGGCGCCGATCGCGCAAGCCATGTCGAGCAGGCCGATAATCCTGTAATCCGCCACTTCACGCCCGTCACGCAAGGTGCGGTTGGCCGTCCCGAACGGATGGCCGGCGAGCGACAGATCCTGCCAGTCGCCGGCACGTTCACTGATGCGAGGGGCACCGCCGAAGAAGTTCGGATCGGGCACCAACAGCGAACCTTCGCTGCCATACAGTTCGAATGGCAGGCGAGTGTGCTTCCACACGTCCCACGACGTGCTCAGCACGATCTGGGCACCACTGGCAAAACTCAACAGCCCGTTGACGGTGGTGTTGACGGCAACCGGAATGACCTCGCCGTTACGCGGCTCGGAGGTGATGGTGCGGGTTTCGCTGCCCTTGCCCGCCAGCGCGGCCACCGAGGCCACCGGCCCAAGCAACTGCACCAGATCTGTTACGTAATAAACACCGAGATCCAAGATCGGACCGCCGCCGGGCTGGAAGAAGAAATCCGGGTTGGGGTGCCAATGCTCCATCCCGTGACTCATCACGGTGGCAACACCGTTCACCACCCGGCCGATGCGGCCGCTGTCGATCGCCGCGCGGCAGGCCTGATGGCCGGCGCCGAGGAACGTGTCCGGCGCGCAGCCCACGCGCAGGCCGCGTTGGGCGGCTTCCGCCAGCACTGCCTTGCCTTCGGTGAAGGTCGCGGCGAGCGGCTTTTCGGAATAGACATGCTTCCTGGCGGCCAGGATGCGCATATCAACCTCGGCATGCGCCATCGGCACGGTCAGATTAATCACGATCTGAATTTCTGGGTCAGCCAGCAATGCGTCGATCCCGACCGCCTGCACGCCGTATTTCTCCGCCTGCGCCGCCGCCGCTTCCGGGCGCAGATCGGCCACCGACTTCATCCGCACCAGGCCGGAGCGGGCGGCACCGGTCAGGTAGGAGTCGCTGATGACGCCGCAGCCGATGAGACCGAGAACGACCATCTCAGCCCACCGTCGCGCGCAAATATTCGGCGCTGCGGCGCGCGAAACGGCCGGCGTCGTTGGGCTTGTCGTGTTCCAGCACCATCCAACGCGCGCCCTTGCCGCGGCAGAAGGCCCACAAATCCTTCCAGTCCAGCACGCCGTGGCCGACATCGGCCCAGCCGTCCTCATCGAGGCACTGGCCCTCGGGCGCGATGTCTTTCACGTGGGCGGCACTGAGGATATGTTGGTATTTCGTCATCAACGCCTTCGGGTCCGCGCCGCCGCGCACCACCCAGGCGACATCGCATTCCCAGGTCAGTCCCGTGCCTTCGGCAGCGGCGAAGATGAGGTCGAGCGCGGTCCGGTCGCCGTCTTTCCTCACCATCTCGAAATGATGATTGTGGTAGCCGAGCGCAATGCCCTCCCCGGCCAGTTTGCGCGCGATAACACCAAGTTCCTGGCCCATCGCGGTCCAGCCGGCGGCCTCCATCGCGCGCTGATCCGGCGGCGGGGCCGGCATGTAAAGCTGGCCGATGCCGAGGGTTTTGGAGGCTGCAACGATTTCGGCGAACCGGTCGCGCAACGCGGCGATGCCGATATGCCCGGTGGTGGCGGACAGGCCGCGCGCATCCAGCGCCGCGCGGGTGGCGTCCGGGGTGTCGAATTGCGGGCCAAACGTTTCAACGTTGGTGATGCCGGCGGCCTTCACCGCGTCCAGCATGCCATCAAGCGTGCCCATCAGCCGAAGGGAATAGAGCTGGATGGACAGAATGTCGCGAAGTTGCATCGGAGAAACCTTCCTACAGGCGTTGTTCGGTATCGCGGGCGAAGATGGAGGCGTGGGCAATGTCAAGCGTCAGACGCTGCGGGCCGGCGATGGTGCGGGCGATTTGCGGCGCCAGTCGGGCGGACAGTTTTTCGCGGCCGACCTGGAACCAGCCCAAGGTGTCGGCGCCCATGGGTTCCATGAACAAAGTTTCGACATCAACCTGAACACCGGGGCCGGCGAGGGCGGCGTGTTCGGGTCGCACGCCGAGCACCGCCGCGGTGCCGTCGGCCGGCGGTTCGGCGAAGCGATAGGCGGCGAGCGGAATGCGGATCGCACCCAATTCGGCCGCCACGTCGTTACCATCGCGGCGCAAGGTGACGGGCAGGAAGTTCATCGCCGGCGAGCCGACGAAACCGGCGACGAACAAGGTTTGCGGCCGCTCGTACAGCTCGTCCGGAGTGGCGTATTGCTCGATCCGTCCGGCGCGCATCACCGCGATGCGGGTGGCCAGGGTCATCGCCTCAATCTGGTCGTGGGTGACATAGACGATGGTGGGCGACAATTCGCGGTGCA
>CANBZE010000344.1 GCA_947373775.1 Alphaproteobacteria bacterium | reverse complement strand
AGTACGTCAGCGATGGCGTGCATCGAAGCGCCGGAGGGAATGGCGTATTCACCGGCCTTCACCTTGTCGGCCAACCCGCGCAGGCGCAGGTTGAGCTCGAAGATCACCGCGCTCTTGAGCGCGCCCGCCTGTTCCAGGGTCTGGGCAATGTCATGGACACGGGTGCGAGGCTGGACCATCACCACCGTTTCGCTGCCCGAACGCGCCGTCATGCCCGGACCGTCCCAGGCCGAATACGCCCATTCGAACACCCCGGCGGCGATGAGGCAAAACACCGCCAGGACGAAGAGCAGACGCATCAAATCTTGGAGAGGATCAGGGCGGCGTTGGTGCCGCCGAAGCCGAAGCTGTTGGACATGGCCACGTTGACCTCGCGCTTCTGCGCCTTGTTGGGCACTAGGTCCATGGCGGTCACCACGTCGGGATTGTCCAGGTTGATGGTGGGCGGCACGATGCCGTCGCGCATCGCCAGCTGGCAGAAGATCGCTTCCACCGAACCGGCCGCGCCCAGCAGATGCCCGATCGAGGATTTGGTCGAGGACATGGGCGTCTTGGCCGCCGCATTGCCCAGAAGGCGTTCCACCGCGCCCAGCTCGATGCCGTCGGCCATGGTCGAGGTGCCATGGGCGTTCACATAATCGATGTCGGACGGCGCGATACCGGCGCGCTTCAGCGCCATCTGCATGGCGCGGTAGCCGCCATCGCCGTCTTCCGACGGGGCGGTGATGTGATAGGCGTCGCCCGACAGGCCATAGCCGATCACTTCGCCGTAAATCTTCGCCCCTCTCGCGCGTGCATGTTCCAGCTCTTCCAGCACCACGATGCCGGCGCCCTCGCCCATCACGAAGCCGTCACGGTCCTTGTCATAGGGACGCGAAGCCTTGGTCGGCGTGTCGTTATAGGCGGTGGACAAGGCGCGGCAGGCATTGAAGCCGGCAATGCCGATGCGGCAGACCGCGCTTTCGGTGCCGCCGGCGACCATCACATCGGCATCGTCCAGCGCGATCAGCCGGGCGGCGTCGCCGATGGCATGCGCGCCGGTGGCGCAGGCGGTGACCACCGCATGGTTGGGACCCTTGAAGCTGTGCTCGATGGAGACATAGCCGGACACAAGATTGATCAGCCGGCCCGGAATGAAGAAGGGCGACAGGCGGCGCGGGCCTTTTTCATGGACCAGGATCGAGGCCTGCTCGATCCCGTCCAGCCCGCCGATGCCCGAACCGATCAACACGCCGGTGCGGTACTTGTCGTCATCGCTCTGCGCCACCCAGCCGGAATCGCGGACAGCCTGCGTGGCCGCCGCCAGCCCATAGATGATGAAATCATCCATGCGCCTTTGTTCCTTGGCGTCCACCCACTGGTCGGGATTGAAGGTGCCGTCCGAGCCATCGCCGCGCGGCACCTGGCAGGCGATCTTGGTCGCCAGGTCATCCACCTTGAACTTGGTGATGGCGCTGGCGCCCGATTGCCCGGCAAGCAGACGTGACCAGGTCTCCTCCACACCGCATGCCAGCGGTGTGACGAGACCCAGGCCCGTGACTACGACCCTGCGCATGGTCTTGAGACCTTCAGCGCCGGTTCAGGACGCGTTGGCTTTGTCGATGTACTTGACGGCGTCACCGACGGTCACGATGGACTCGGCCGCGTCATCGGGAATTTCGATGCCGAATTCTTCTTCGAACGCCATGACCAGCTCGACGGTGTCGAGGCTGTCGGCGCCCAGGTCTTCGATGAAGGACGCGGTATCCGTGACTTTCTCGGCATCGACATTGAGATGTTCGACGACGATCTTCTTCACGCGCTCGGCAGTATCGCTCATGGACTTGTAAGCCTCTCTAGATTTCAAACCGGCAAATGGGGAAACGCCGGACCCGCTGTTTCGGTGCTTCGCGGGATGGCCGGTTTGGTAACATAACCGTTCCGTCTCGCCAATGTAGTGCTTAAGCTATTGTAATTGTTATCATATCATCGCCATCCCGCCATTGACATGGATGGTTTCGCCCGTGACATAGGCTGCTTCTTGCGACGCCAGATAGGTCACGGCGGCGGCGATTTCGCCCGGAAGACCCATCCGGCCGGCCGGGATTCGCGCAGCGATCATCTCTTTTTGCTGGTCGGTCAGCACGTCGGTCATGGCGGTCTGGATGAAACCGGGCGCCACGGCATTGACGGTGATGTTGCGCGAGGCGACTTCGGCCGCCAGGCTCTTGGTCATGCCCACCAGCCCCGCCTTGGCGGCGGCATAGTTGCCCTGGCCTGGATTGCCGGTGGCGCCGACCACGCTGGTGATCTGGATGATGCGGCCCCAGCGCTTTTTCATCATGCCGCGCAGCACGGCGCGCGACAGGCGGAAGGCGGCGGTGAGATTGACGGCGATCACCTGGTCCCATTCGTCATCCTTCATGCGCATGAAGAGATTGTCTTTGGTGATGCCGGCATTGTTGACCAGGATGTCGATGCTGCTGCCCGCGGCTTCTTCCGCCGACTTGGTCAGGGCTTCGACGGATGCGATGTCGGACAGGTTGGCCGTGGCGATGAAGGCGCCCTCGCCCAGTTCGGCGCGCACCGCTTCCAGCGCTTCGGCGCGGGTGCCCGACAGAACCACCTTGGCGCCCTGGCCATGCAGCGATTTGGCGATGGCGCCGCCGATGCCGCCGGAGGCTCCGGTAACGAGTGCGGTCTTGCCTGTCAGGTCAAACATCTCAGAGCGCCTTTCCAAAAGCTTCCATGTCCGCAGGAGTATCCAACGTAATCATCAGCAGCGACGGATCGATGCGCTTGACCATGCCGGATAACACCTTGTTGCCGCCGAATTCCACCGTGGTGTCCACCTTCAGCGATTGCAGCGACAAAATGCTTTCGCGCCAGCGCACGCGGCCGGTGACCTGTTCCACCAGCAGCTGGCGGACATGATCGGGATTGCTGGCTTCCTTGGCGGTGACGTTGGCCAGCACCGGCACCACCAGCGGGCGGATCGTTACCGCGGCCAAAGCCTGGGCCATCTTGTCGGCGGCCGGCTGCATCAGCGGGCAATGGAACGGCGCGGAAACCGCCAGCGGCAGCGCGCGCTTGATGCCCTTGGCCTTGGCGATGTCGGGCACGCGGTCCATCGCGTCCTTCGAGCCCGACAGCACCACCTGGCCCGGGGCATTGTCATTGGCGACGACGCAGACGCCGCCCGCGGCGGCGGCTTCCTTCGCCACCGCTTCAGCCTGTTCAATATCGGCGCCGATCAAGGCAGTCATGCCGCCCTCGCCTACCGGCACGGCGCTC
>CANBZE010000343.1 GCA_947373775.1 Alphaproteobacteria bacterium | reverse complement strand
CTGGGCGTGCGGCTGAAGCACAATCCCAACCGCGCCATGCTCAAGGGCAAGAAGGTCGTGCTGGTGGACGATTCCATCGTGCGCGGCACCACCTCCAAGAAGATCGTGGCGATGGTGCGCGATGCCGGCGCCGCCGAGGTGCACTTCCGCGTCTCTTCGCCGCCCACCACCCATAGCTGCTTTTATGGCGTGGACACGCCCAACACCGACGACCTGCTGGCCCACAAGATGGATGTGGAGCAGATGCGCCGCTTCATCGGCGCCGACAGCCTGGCCTTCATTTCAATGAACGGGCTTTACCGCGCCATGGGCCAGGCCGAACGCGTCGCCAATGCGCCCAAATTCTGCGACGCCTGCTTCACCGGCGATTATCCCATCTCGCTGACCGACATCAGCGGCGGCACGCGGCAGCTTTCGCTGCTGGCGGACGTCGCCTAGGAACTCCCTCATGCAACCCGGCGAAAAGCCTTCCCTGGAAGGACGCATTGCGCTTGTCACCGGCGCCTCCCGCGGCATCGGTCGTGCCAGCGCCATCGCGCTGGCCAAGGCCGGTGCGCATGTGATTTTGGTGGCGCGCACCGTGGGCGGGCTGGAAGAAACCGACGACGAGATTCAGAAAGCCGGCGGCAGCGCCACCCTGGTGCCGCTGAACCTGCGCGACTTTGATGCCATCGACCGGCTGGGCGCCTCGATCTATGAGCGCTGGGGCAAGCTGGACGCGTTCCTGGGCAATGCCGGGGTGCTGGGACAGCTGACGCCGCTGGCGCATCTGGAGCCCAAGACTTTCCAGGAAGTGTTTGAGGTCAATGTCACCGCCAACTGGCGCCTGATCCGTTCGCTGGACCCGCTGCTGCGGCTGTCCGATGCCGGGCGCGTGCTGTTCGTCACCTCGGGCGCGGCGCGCAAGCATGTCGCCTTCTGGGGCGGCTATGCCATGTCCAAGTCGGCGCTGGAGATTTTGGCGCTGACCTATGCGGTGGAATGCGAGCCCACCAACATCAAGGTCAATCTGATCAATCCGGGCCCGATGCGCACGTTGATGCGCAAGAAGGCGATGCCGGGCGAAAATCCGGAAGATCTGGTCAAGCCGGAAGAGATGGCCTTCAAGGTCGTCGAGATGCTGTCGCCCAGCTACACGCTGAACGAGACGATCATCAATTTTCAGAAGTGACATACCGCCAAAGCGGCATGTCATCCCCGGCGAGGCGCGCCCAGCGCCGAGGGAAGGGGATCCAGGTTTTCGACACCTGAACTGATTTTACCGCCTGGGTTCCCCTCCCCTCGCGCTACGCGCTCGGCCGGGAATGACAGCGGCGTTATCTCTTCTTGGGCGCGTAGGGATTCTTGCTGTTGCGCACCGAAAAGCGCAGCGGCGTGCCCTTGAGGTTGAACGCCTCGCGCAGGCCATTCGACAGATAGCGCAGATACGCCTCGGGCAGGGCGTCGAGCTGGTTGCCGAACAAAGTGAAGCTGGGCGGCCTTGCCTTGCGCTGGGTCATGTAACGGATACGCACACGGCGGCCTGAAATCGCCGGGGTGGCATGGCGCTGCAGCGCCTCGCCCAGGAAGCGGTTGAGCGTGGCGGTGGAGATGCGGGTGTTCCAGGCGGTATCCGCCTCGGCGATGGCCGCTTCCAGCCGGTCCAGGCCTTCGCCGGTGCGCGCCGACGTGGCGATCAGGGGCGCGCCGGCGATCTGCGGCAGCAGCCGGTCCAGCTTCTCGCGCATCCGCGAGATGCCGCCGGCCTTGTTTTCCAACAGGTCCCACTTGTTGACGGCGAAGACGATGGCGCGGCCTTCGCGGGCGATCATGTCAGCGATGGTCAGGTCCTGTTTCTCGAACGGGGCGTTGGCATCGATCATCACGATCACGCAGTCGGCAAATCTTATGGCTTCAAGCGTGGAGGCCACCGACATCTCTTCCAGCGTTTCGCCCGCCACCCGCGCCTTTTTGCGCAGGCCCGCGGTGTCGTGCAGCAGCACGTCGCGGTCGCCGGCTTTCCAGGGCGCGGTGATGGCGTCGCGCGTCAGGCCCGCTTCCGGGCCGGTCAGGGAGCGGTCCTCGCCCAGGAGGTTGTTGAACAGCAACGACTTGCCGACATTGGGCCGGCCCACCAGCGCCAGGCGCAGCGGCCGGTCAAGGAAATTGACGACGACATCTTCTTCCGGTTCGTCGCCTTCACTGAATTCTTCTTCTTCGTCTTCAAGATCTTCATCGTCTGCATCGCCCGGCAGGATACCTGCCAGAGGTTCCAGCGCCGCCACCAGATCTTCCATGCCCAGATTGTGCTCGGCGGAAATGGCCAGCGCTTCGCCCAGGCCAAGACCCCAGGCTTCGGCGGGCGGTGTGACCCGGCCTTCGCACTTGTTGGCGGCCAGGATCACCGGCTTGCCGCTCTTGCGCAGCGCCTCGGCGATGATCTGGTCGCCCGCGGTCACGCCGGCGCGGGCATCGATCAGGAACAGCAGCGCTTCGGCCTCGGCGATGGCCGTCAGGGTCTGGGCGGTCATGCGGTTGGGAATGGAGCCGGTGACGCCTTCCTCGAACCCCGCAGTATCGATCAGGGTGAGGCTAAGGCCTTCGTAAACCGCTTCTACCGCCTGGCGGTCGCGGGTCACGCCCGGCGTGTCGTGCACGATGGCGGCGGTGCGCCCGGCGAGCCGGTTAAAGAGGCGGGACTTGCCCACATTGGGGCGTCCGACGATCGCGAGTTTGAGCGTCATGACGCATCTTACCGCAGGGCCACAAGATCGGCGTTGGAGGTGTAGAGATACAGGATGCCGTTCGCCACCACCGGCGAGATGATGGTGGCGTCGGGAATTTCCACCCGGCCGGTCAGCTTGCCGTCATAGGGCGAGATCGCCTCGGCATAGCCATTGGACGAGGTCAGCACCAGCTTGTCGGAGATCAGCACCGGGCCGGCCCAGATGATGGGATCTTCCTTCTTCTCCGGATTCTCATACTGCGGCAGCTGGTGAATCCAGCGCACTTTGCCTTCCTTGCGGGTCAGGCAGATCAGCCGGGCATTGTTGTCCAGCACATAGATATAATCGCCCGCGGCCCAGGGGGTCTGGATGCCGCCGATGTCGCGCGACCACAGCCGCTCGCCGGTGTTCATGCTGAAGGCGGCCATCAGGCCGGACTGGCTGATGGCATAGACCACGCCGCGGTCGATCACCGGGCGCCCGGCAATATCATCCAGCGCGGACAAGGCGGTGACATGGCCGCTGCGCGATAGCACGTCGGACCAGCCCACCTGGCCGTTCTGGGCGCGCA
>CANBZE010000342.1 GCA_947373775.1 Alphaproteobacteria bacterium | reverse complement strand
CGGCATCGTGCGCCACGGCTTCACGCATTTTGAACTGGAGATCGAGGTCTATGTTGCTGAGGTAATCCGCAGGCCAAAATATAATGGCCAGTGGGTTTCAACGGAGCGGTTTCACAAAGTAGCTTTGCCCACAGTAATGAAAAAAATTCTTGCCCACGGAGGAAGTAAATAATGAATTGCAAGATATTGCTCGGATATATCGCTTTCATCTTTGCGGCTTTCGTCGCATTGGGTTTTTTGCGCTATATTACGCCTGACGATGTGTCTTTTTGGGCTGCCGTAACGGGCGTCGCAACCTGTGGTCTTGCTTTTGTTGCTTGGTACCAAATAGGTGCGATTAAAAAACAGCAGCAAGGTTGGGAAACCCTGCGCGCGTGTAGTACCTACGATACCGATTCCACAATAAATTTTGCGATTGAAAAGATTACCGACACAGATTCAGAAACCGGTGATTACGGAAAAATCTCAACCGAGGCGACTACTCTTCTGAATTACTTTACCACGCTTGCGGTGGGTATTAGGCAGGGGTTTTATATCGAAAAAATCGTGCGGGATCATCTGGAAAAGATAATTCGTCAATATACCGATGATCTTTTCACCGAAGACCATTCTAGAGAAATCGGAATTACAGTGAGCGATTATGTCCCTCTAAGAAAACTCCTAGCGGAGTGGGACGCTAATCCTTCACGTCATAAATCCAGTTAGCTAAGCCCTGAGCGTAGCTGCTGGCGCAGCACGTCGATCGGCGCCAGCCCGCCGCCCGGCAGTTGGAACTGCCAGAAGGTCCAGCCATTGCAGGCGTCCAGGCCCTGCACATGCGCGCCCATCTGATGGATCGAGCCGCTGGCATTGGACGTGACGAGGGTGCCATCGGCGCGCACCTTGGCGGTCTGATGCTTGCGCGTGCCCTGCAGCACTGTGCCAACCGGCAGCAGCCCGCGTTCCACTACCCAGCCGAAGGGAATGCGCGGCTCGGCGCGCTTGGACTTGGTGACTTCGATCACATCGCTGTCGGCCGGGATGACTTCGGCGATGCGCGCCCGCGCCACATCGGCATAGGTCTTTTCGCGCTCGATGCCGATGAAGCGGCGGCCCAGGCGCTTGGCCACCGCGCCGGTGGTGCCCGATCCGAAAAAGGGATCCAGGATCACATCGCCCGGCTTGGTGGACGATACGATCACCCGGTGCAGCAGGGATTCCGGCTTCTGGGTGGAATGGGCCTTCTGGCCATCGGCGCCCTTGATGCGCTCATGGCCGGTGCAGATCGGCAAGGTCCAGTCCGAGCGCATCTGCAGCTCGTCATTCAGCGCCTTCATTGCTTCATAGTTGAAGGTGTATTTGGTTTCGGCGCTCTTGCCCGCCCAGATCAGGGTTTCGTGCGCGTTGGTGAAACGGCGGCCCTTGAAGTTGGGCATGGGATTGGACTTGCGCCACACCACGTCATTCAGGATCCAGAAGCCCAGGTCCTGCAGGATGGCGCCGACGCGGAAGATGTTGTGATAGGAGCCGATCACCCAGATCGCGCCATTGTCGCTCAGCACATGGCGCGCCGCGCCCAGCCAGTCGCGGGTGAACTTGTCATAGGCGGCAAAGCTGCTGAACTGGTCCCAGTGATCGTCCACCGCATCGACCTTGGACTGGTCGGGACGGTGCAATTCGCCCTTGAGCTGCATGTTGTAAGGCGGGTCGGCGAACACCAGGTCGGCGCAGCCGGCGGGCAGGGCGCGCATGCGCTCCACGCAATCGCCCTCGATGATCTGATCCAGCTTCAAAGAACTCATGTGCCCGCCCAAAAACTATCAACAGCGGGGTCACACTGATTCGGCGGGAGTCACGGGTCAAGAGTCTTGTGGAATCAAAGCGTTATGAATTGAGTCCCCGGATTCATTCACCACCACATCTTGTGGGCAGTTTGGGGATTATTCGCCGGCCAGCAGCACGGGCGCATCTTTGGCCGCCGGATCGAGGCCCTGGAGCAGGTTGCGGACGGGTCCGAAACTGCGGCGGTGATGGATGGTCACGCCATGCAGGCGCAGCCCGTTGTAATGGTCGGGGGTGCCGTAACCCTTGTTGCTCTTCCAGTTGTAGCCGGGATGCTCGTCATGCAGCCGCGCCATCAACCGGTCGCGCGTTACCTTGGCGATGATCGAGGCCGCGGCGATGGAGACACTGCGCCCGTCGCCCTTGATCAAGGTGTCGCACTTGCACGGCAGGGCGGGCGCGTCATTGCCGTCCACCAGCGCGAACTCCGCCGCGATGCCCAAGGACCGCACCGCGCGCGCCATGGCCAGATGCGTCGCCTGGCGGATGTTGACCAGGTCGATTTCGTCCACGCTGGCCTCGCCAACGCCGACCGCCACCGCCATCTCCATGATGCGCGGGTAAAGTTCCTCGCGCTCTTCCTCACAAAGCTGCTTGGAGTCGTTCAGTCCCTTGGGGATGCGGCCGCGCTCCAGGATCACCGCCGCCGCCACCACCGGACCGGCCAGCGGCCCGCGCCCGGCTTCGTCCACGCCGCAGATTCGCAGAGGGGCCGAACCGGCATGGGCCTTCAGCAGCCGCGACTCGTAGATGTAATGGGGCATCCCCCAATGGTTAGAACAGGGCGAGCTGGTCGCCAAGCCGGGACGGGCGCTTGAACTTGTGGACGGCCAGCGGCGCGGAAGGCCGGTTCAGTTCCAGCCGCTTCACCGCCATGTGGAACCGGCGCGCCATCACTTGGGCGTAAGGCCCGGTTCCGGTCATGCGGGTGTTCCAGTTGGCGTCGTAATCCTTGCCGCCGCGCATCTGCCGCACCAGGGTCATGACATGCTTGGCGCGGTCCGGCACGTTCACGTCCAGCCATTCGCGGAACAGGTCCTTGATCTCCAGCGGCAGGCGCAAAAGCACATAACCGGCGCTGCGCGCGCCATAGCCGGCCGCCGCGTTCAGCACCGCTTCCATCTCATGGTCGTTGAGCGCCGGAATGGCGGGGGCGAACATCACCCCGGCGGGCACGCCCGCATCGGTGAGGCCCTGAATGGCCTGCAGCCGCCGCGACGGCGTGCCGGCGCGCGGCTCCATGGCGCGGGCCAGCTTGCGGTCCAGGGTGGTGATGGACAGCGCCGCCTTGGCCAGGCCCATGTTCGCCATGTCGGACAGGATATCCAGATCGCGCAGGATCAGCGGCGACTTGGTGACGATGGCGACGGGATGGCGGAAATCGCGCAGCACTTCCAGGATGCTGCGCGTGATCCGCATCTTCTTTTCCAGCGGCTGATAGGGATCGGTGTTGGTGCCCAT
>CANBZE010000341.1 GCA_947373775.1 Alphaproteobacteria bacterium | reverse complement strand
GGGTGTGTGGCCGCGGCTGCTGGCCTTCATTCCCAAGCCCGGCGCCTGGATGCTGACCTTCAAGCAATTCCTGGCATTCCCCATGTATGCCGCCGCCGCCTGGCTGGTCTGGGTTTTGGCCCAAGAAGCAGGACCGCGCGGCGTGATCCTGGTGCTGGGCGCCATGATCCTGTTGGCGCTAGCCGCCTGGCTGTGGAGCAAGACACGCGATCTTGAGACCCGCGGCCGCACCATCGGTGCTGTGGCTGCGATCCTGGTGCTGATCGGCGCACTTGCCGGATTGGGCAGCCTGCAAGGCAATGCCGCAGCGCCGGCAGCTTCCACATCCAAGCTGGGCGAGGCTTACAGCCCGGCCAAGCTGGCGTCCCTGCGCGCCGCGAACCGTCCGGTGTTCGTGGACGCCACTGCCGCCTGGTGCATCACCTGCCTGGTCAACGAGGACGCGGTGCTGTCACAGGGCAGCGTCAAGAGCGCTTTCGCCGCCAAGCATGTCGCTTATCTGGTGGCCGACTGGACCAACCAGAATCCGCAGATCACCGCCCTGTTG
The DNA here is from genome assembly GCA_947373775.1 of Alphaproteobacteria bacterium. Next base: position 2,751 of record CANBZE010000341.1, on the reverse strand, counting down.
AAAGAGAATGGCCGCTCCGGCGTGCCGCTCTATCTCTATTATGCGCCGGGCGCCAGGACGCCCGTGATCCTGCCGCAGATCCTGACCGAAAGCGGCGTGCTGGGTGCGCTTGGAAGCTAGCAGGGGCAGCTAGTGCAGCTGCGGCCTGGCGTTGACCTTCAAGCCCGTCAGCCCGCCCTGCTTGTAGTGACGCTCCCATTCCAGGAATTCTTCGGCGGAAAGTTTGTAGCGCTGACAGGCCTCGCGCATGCTGAGCATGCCGTTATGCACGGCGGCAACCACTTCAGCTTTGCGGCGGGCGACCCATCGCACCGGATCGGCCGGCGGCAGGGCGGGCTGCGGCGGTGCGGGTTTGCGGGCAGAATGTCGTTCAGTCGCGTACTTCATGGCGGCTCCTGAAAGTTACCGCCCCCTAGCCGTTGCAGGCTAGGGGGCGGTTTTTAAGGGCTGGTCAAGAAAATCAGGACGATTTTAAGCAATTTCTATCAGTGGGATTTCGGCGTCTTGGCGCCGCCGTCCTTGATTTTCTTTTCGGCGTCGACCACCGCGGGCGCATCGGGCGAGGGGGGGCGCTCTCGCGGCCCGTGGGCGCGCCGACAATGTGGTTCCCGCCCGAGAAAGACGGTGGATCGCTGGCCGGGAAGGAATCTTCCATCTGGGCGTCGATCTTCTCTTCCTTGGTGGTCGGGGTCTTGTCGGTGCTGTGATGCTCCGGCATTTTTTCGTGCGGCTTGCGTTTGTCCGTGTGCGTGCTCATGGGGCGGCTCCTAAATCGCGCTACGTCGCGCTGGTGAACAGGTGCGGGAACAGGCCGACCAGCCCGATGAAGATCAGGTAGATGGCGATCAGGTAATTCAGCAGCCGCGGCAGGATCAGAATCAGGATTCCGAACAACAGCGCGATCAGCGGCTGGATCATGATGATGTCTACGTGCATCGGTCTTCGGCCTCGTTGGTCTGACGAATACAACGCGCGAGCGGGGTTCCCGGTGGCATGACAGTTCCGCGAGGGAGCGAAAGCCCTGAAAATCCGGGGGTTTGCGCCCATTCTTGGCCCGTGCTACGCGCGGCTTATGGTCCTTGGTTCCCTGTTCCGGCGCGCCCCTTCGGGCGGGCGCATCCTGGTCGCCTTCGCCAGCCAGACCGGCGCGGCGGAGCGAATCGCATGGCTGAGCGCCAATGCCCTCAGCGGCGCGGCCAAGAATCTTGTGCGGGTCGCCGCTCTGGGTGGGCTGACGGCCCAGGATCTGGCCGATGCCGGCATCCTGCTAGTGGTGACCAGCACCTATGGCGCGGGTGAGGCGCCCGACAGTGCGCGCGCCTTTGTAAGGAAGCAGATGGCCTCGGTGCCGGCGCTCAAGGGCGTGAACTATGCCGTGCTGGCGCTGGGCGACCGCAAGTATGACGCGACGTTTTGTGGCTTCGGCCGCAGCCTGGACCGTTGGCTGGCATCGGCAAAAGCCAAACGCATGTTCGACATCGTCTGCGTCGATGGCGACGACGATACCGATGCCATGACCAAATGGTGCGAACAGCTGAACAGACTGGGCGCCGATACCAAGGTCGAACAGCTGATGCCGGGCGCACCGCAGGACTGGCTGCTGGCGGAACGGCGACTGTTGAACGCGGGCAGTCCCGGCGGCGAAGCCTGGCACATCGCCCTGGCGCCGAAAGATCCGGCGCAACTGAACTGGACGGCCGGCGACATCGCCGAAATCTGGCCGCGCAACCCGCAGGATCAAGTTGAAGCGTTTCTGACCCGCCACAAGCTGGACGGCGGCCTCAGCTTCCGCTGGGCCGGGCACTGGATGTTTCTGCGCGACATCATCGCCCATTGCCGCCTGCCGCAAGACTATGAGGTGGAAGGCATCTCGCTGGACTGGCTGGTGGAGCGGTTGGAAGGTTTTGGCCCGCGTGAATATTCCATCGCTTCTCTGCCGGGCAGCGGACGCATGGAATTGCTGGTGCGCAAGGCGGTGAAGGATGGCGGCGCGCTGGGGCTGGGTTCTGGCTGGCTGACGCAAGGCAGCACCATCGGCGGCGTGGTCAGCCTGCGCCTGCGGCCCAATCCCAATTTCCACGCTCCGGCGGACGGTCCGCAGATATTGATCGGCGCCGGCACCGGCATGGCGGGCCTGCGGGCGCATCTTCTGTACCGGGCGCAAAAGAAGCTGGGCGATGCCTGGCTGCTGTTCGGCGAGCGCGAGGCCGCAACCGATCTGTATTATGCCGAAGACATCAAGGCCTGGCAGGCCAACGGTACTCTGGCGCGTACCGATCTGGTGTTTTCGCGCGAAGAACGGTCGCGCAAATATGTCCAGCAGCTGGTGACGGACGATGGCGCGGACATCAAAAGGTGGGTGGGACGCGGCGCTTCCATCCTGGTGTGCGGCGGCCTGAAGATGGCGGCGGGTGTCGAGGAATCGCTGGTTGCGATCCTGGGCGAAGACAAATTGGATGCCATGATGCAGGACGGGCTGTATCGGCGAGACGTTTATTGAAGTCTTTTTCACCTTCCCTGAATGTCCGCTTTGCGCCAACAGCGGACATTCGCGCTCAGAGCGGTGCCTTCCCATCAGTGTCCATTAAAGGGCCGAAGCCTATCATGCGATTGTTACCGCCTGCCGGGCCCAGCCGCGCCGGTGGGCGTGCCAGAACAGCAGGCCGAGGCTTAAGGACGCTCCCAGGGCCAGGACCCCGTCCGCCGCATAGGTGCCCGAAAGCCCGCCCAGGCCATAGGCGTTGCCGTCAA
>CANBZE010000340.1 GCA_947373775.1 Alphaproteobacteria bacterium | reverse complement strand
ATTCACAAAGAAGTATGGCGTGAAATTGCTCGTCTACTATGAAGCCTTTGATGACATTACGGCCGCCATCCATCGCGAAACACGTCTGAAGAAATATAAGCGCGAATGGAAATTAAATCTGATTGAGCAGCGCAATCCGGATTGGCGCGACTTGTCCGGCGAGCTGAGTTGACCCATCTGGGTGGCCCGCATTTGCGGGCCATGACAGCTGTGGGTGTTGCTACGCCCTCTGCACGAACTGATCGATGACCCGCTTTTCGCCGGCTTTGTCGAACTCCACCGTCAGTTTGTTGCCTTCTACATAGCGCACCCGGCCATAGCCGAACTTCTGGTGGAACACCCGGTCGTCGCGGGCATATTGCGAGGCGCTGGGGTCCGAGGTCTGTACGCTCCAGGCCTGGGCCTCGATCAGCGGCGGGCGGGTGCGCATCGAACCTTGCGCGGCGCGGTTGGCCTGGGCGCGCTTCCAGCCCGGTGAATCATAGGTGCTGCCGAAGTCCGCGGCATTCTGGTTGTCGCGAAAGCCGGTATAGCCGCCGTAAAAGCCTTCATCGACGGTGGCGTCGACATGATCCTCCGGGATTTCCTTGATGAAGCGCGACGGCAGGGCGCTCTGCCAGCTGCCATGCACCCGGCGGTTGGCGGCAAAGGAAATGCGGATGCGTTTTCGCGCTCGCGTCAGCCCGACATAGGCCAGCCGGCGTTCTTCTTCCAAGCCCGCAAGGCCATTCTCATCCATGGTGCGCTGGGACGGGAACAGGCCTTCTTCCCAGCCGGGCAGGAAGACGGTGTCGAACTCCAACCCCTTGGCGGCATGCAACGTCATCAGGTTGATGCGGTCGCCGGATTCATCCTGGGCGATTTCCATCACCAGCGAGACATGCTCCAAAAAGGCGGCGAGGGATTCAAAGCCCTCCATCGAGCGGACGAATTCCTTCAAGTTATCGAGCCGGCCCGGCGCTTCGGCCGACTTGTCGGCCTTCAGCATGTCGGTATAGCCGCATTCGTCCAGCACCATTTCGGCCAGTTCGGTATGGGGCAGGACGCGCGCGGTTTCCGTCCAGCGCGCGAAATTGGCGGAGAGTTCCCCCAAAGCCTTGCGCGCCTTGGGCGGCAGTTCGTCACTGTCGGCAATCTCGCGCGCCGCCGCCAGCAGCGGCAACTGCCGAGCACGGGCGTAAGAATGCAGGCTGGCGACGGACGCATCGCCGATGCCGCGCTTGGGCTTGTTGACGATGCGCTCGAACGCCAGGTCGTCATCGCCCTGGGCGATCAGGCGCAGATACGCCATGGCATCGCGGATTTCCTGGCGCTCGTAAAAGCGCGGGCCGCCGATGACGCGATAGGGCAGGCCCAATGAGATAAAGCGATCTTCAAACTCGCGCATCTGGAAGGAGGCGCGCACCAGCACCGCCATCTGGGCAAAGGCGTTGTTCTGGCGATGCAGGTCCTCGGCATCGGACGCGACGTTGCGGGCTTCTTCTTCGGCGTCCCACACCCCGGCAACGCGGATTTTTTCGCCCGGCTCGCCCTCGGTCCAAAGCGTCTTGCCAAGGCGTCCCTTGTTGGCGGCGATCAGGCCGGATGCCGCGCCCAATATGGCGGGCGTGCTGCGGTAATTGCGTTCCAGCCTTATGACCTTGGCGCCGGGGAAGTCGCGCTCGAAGCGCAGGATGTTTTCCACCTCGGCGCCGCGCCAGCCATAGATCGACTGGTCGTCATCGCCCACCACGCAGACATTGCCCGATCCCTTGGCCAGAAGGTTCAGCCACAGATACTGGACCACGTTGGTGTCCTGGTATTCGTCCACCAGCATGTAGCGAAAACGGTCGCGGTAATCGGCCAATATGTCGGGCTGGGTCTTGAGGATGTGCAACGTCTCCAAGAGCAGGTCGCCAAAGTCGGCGGCGTTCAGCGCCTTCAGCCGTTCCTGATACTGGTGATAGAGCAGCTTGCCCTTGCCGAAGGCATAGCCTTGCGCTTCGCCTTCGGAAACATCGGCGGGGCGCAAGCCGCGGTTTTTCCAGCCATCGATCATGCTGGCCAAGGTGCGGGCAGGCCAGCGCTTCTCGTCCACACCTTCGGCTTCGATCAACTGCTTCATCAGGCGAAGCTGATCGTCGGTGTCCAGGATAGTGAAGTTGCTCTTCAGCCCGGCCAGCTCGGCATGGCGGCGCAACATCTTGGCGCCGATGGAGTGGAAGGTGCCCAGCCACTGCATGCCTTCGACCACGCCGCCGATCAGGGCGCCGATGCGCTCCTTCATTTCGCGCGCCGCCTTGTTGGTGAAGGTGACGCACAGGATCTGGCCCGGCCAGGCGCGGTGGGTGGCCAGGATATGGGCGAGGCGGGTGGTCAGGACGCGGGTCTTGCCGGTGCCGGCGCCGGCCAGCACCAGCACGGGACCGTCCACCGCCTCCACCGCTTCGCGCTGTTCCTTGTTCAGGCCGGCGAAATAGGGCGGCTCGCGCGGGACCGGCGCGGTCGAAGGCTCCTCGCTGAACGCGGAATCCAGGGGGTCGGAATAGCGGTCGCCATAACCACTCATGGCGCGCCGGCGGAATCTGAAGGCATGAGAACGATATTAGAACGAAGGGGCCGCAAAGCCCACCTAATTATGATCGTCCTCGTTTTCCAGCTTGTGCCCGGCAAGGCCTTTTTCCGCCTTGTCCTTGCGCGCTTCCGCCAGGTTCCGAACCGCCTTGGGCGTGCCGTGCAGGACGCGGTTGGCCGCGGCGGTCTTGTCCTTGTCCATCTTCGCCCGCGCCTTGCGGGCCCGGTTCAGGTTGACGAGCTCAGCCATTCTCGCGGGCCGTGGCGCGGGCATAGGCCGGGCGGTCGGTGACGCGCTTCACATAGGCTTCCAGCAGCGGCGTGGATTCCAGCAGCGGCGAGCCCATGAACATCTTGAAGGTGGTGGCGATCAGGATGTCCACGGCGCTGAACTTGTCGCCCAGGATGTAAGGGCCCTTTTCCAGGGTGGCGTTGACCAGCGCCATCACTTCGTCGGTCTTAACCCAGCCGGCGGTGCCGCGGGGGATTTCCCATTTCATGTAGGCGCTCATCCAGGCCGGCTCCATCACCCCGGCGTAGTAAGCCAGCCACGAGACATAGGCGCCGCGCTTGGCATCACCCACCACCGGCCCAATGCCGTTCTGGGTGAACTTGTCGGTGAGGTAGAGCGCGATGGCGCTGGATTCGAACACCAGCGTGTCGCCGTCCTTCAGCGCCGGCGACTTGCCGTGGGGATGGGGATTTTCCGGATCGACGCCGCCGCTGCCGTCGGGGCGGCGGATATTG
>CANBZE010000339.1 GCA_947373775.1 Alphaproteobacteria bacterium | reverse complement strand
TGCCCATCGGCATTTTGGGCATCGTGCTGGTCAGCCTGTACATCGCCAACACCAGGGGCGATGTGCCGGAAAAGACCGACTACAAAGGCATCTTCCTGTCCAGCTTGTCGTTGGGGCTGTTCCTGTTCGGCTTCGAACTGATCAGCCATGACGGCTTGCTGGTCATGGCGCTGGCTTTCCTGGGCATCGGCCTGCTGTGCGGCTGGCTTTACGTTCGGCATGCCCGCACCGCCAAGGACCCCATTCTCGATATTTCGCTGATGAAGATTCCGACCTTCGGCACATCGGTGACCGCCGGCGCCATCACCCGGCTGACCCAGGGCGCGCATCCTTACCTGTTGCCGCTGATGATGCAGCTGGGCTTTGGCCTGTCCGCCGCCCAGTCCGGCCTGATGACCCTCGCCACGGCGCTGGGCTCCATCGCCGCCAAGCCTGTCGCGCCGTTCCTGCTGCGCCGTTTCGGGTTCCGCGACACCTTGATGGTCAATGGCTTCTTCGCCAGTGCGGGCTATGCGATATGCGGGCTGTTCCGACCGGGGTGGCCTATGCCGGTGATGTTCCTGATCATGGTCTGCAGCGGCTTCTTCATGTCGCTCCAGTTTACCGGCTTCAACACCATCGCCTATGACGAGGTCAGCCAGCAGCGCATGGGCCCGGCCACCAGCTTCTACACCACCTTCCAGCAGCTGATGCTGTCCATGGGCATCTGCGCCGGCGCCGCGGCGCTGCAGGGCGCGATGGTGCTGCGCGGCCATCATGCGCCGCAATTTCCCGATTTCACCGCCGCCTTCTGGACCGTGGCGGCGGTATCGCTCACCGCCACCATCTGGAACCGGCGCTTCAGCCATGAAGCCGGCACCGAGATCAGCGGCCACACCCCGCGCACCTTCTCCACCCGCCAGGTGATCAAGGAGCCGCGCGGGCTCAATTCCTGAGGAGTTTGCATGTCCAGGACGTTCCGGATCGGCGGCAAGATTGAAGTGAACCGGCTGGGCTTCGGCGCCATGCAGATCACCGGCCGTGGTGTATGGGGTCCGCCCAAGGACCGTGCCGAAGCGATCCGGGTGCTGAAGCGGTTGCCCGATCTGGGTGTGAATTTCATCGACACCGCCGATTCCTATGGCCCCGACGTGTCGGAGCAACTGATCCGCGAAGCGCTGCATCCCTACAAGGGGCTAACCATCGCCACCAAGGCCGGTTTCACCCGCAGTGGCCCGGACATGTGGCACATCAACTGCCGCCCCGATCACCTGATCGCCAGTGCCAGGAAGAGCCTGAAGCAGCTTGGTCTGGAGCAGATTCCGTTGTGGCAACTGCACCGCATCGACTCCCGCGTACCGCGCGCCGAGCAGTTCGGCGCCGTGAAGCAGTTGCTGGATGAAGGGCTGATCGCCCATGCCGGCCTGTCGGAAGTCTCGGTCGCGGACATCAAGGCGGCGTCGGCGGTGTTCCCCGTCGCCACAATACAGAACAGCTACAATCTGGCCGACCGGCACAGCGACGATGTGGTGGATTACTGCGCCGCAAACGGCATCGGCTTCATTCCCTATTACCCGCTGGGCGGCGACGGCGAGCTGACACGGGCCGGCGGCGCGCTGGACAAGCTGGCCAAGGCCAAGGGTGCCACACAAGGGCAGGTGGCCCTGGCCTGGCTGCTGAAGCGCTCGCCCACCATGCTGCCCATTCCGGGCACTTCCAAAGTGGCGCATCTGGAAGAGAATGTGGCGGCAACCGGCCTGACCCTGACCGACGAAGAGTTCGCCGCGCTGGACCGCAAGCGCCGCTGAGCTATGCTGACCTCAAATAAAAGGGGTACGGGGATGAAGCTCAGGATTTTTCTGCTGGCCTGCGTGATTGCGTCACCCGCGTCCGCCGCCGTCACCAAACTCACGGTCGAAAAGACCACGCCCATGGCCGGCGGCTATGAGCTGCTGGAAGGTCATTTCAGCGGCGCGCTGGACCCGGCCAACGCGCACAACAGTGTGATCAATGACATCAAGCTGGCACCCAGGAACACCGCTGGCAAAGTCGAATATTCCGCCACCTTCGCCATCGCCCGCCCGACCGGCGCGCCGTCCGGCGTGCTGGTCTATGACGTGTCCAATCGCGGCCGGGGCGCCGCGACGGCCATCGGCGACGGCCATATCAACGTCCTTAGCGGCTGGCAGGGCGATCTGGACGACAGGCCGGGCGTTTTTCAGCGGATCGATCTGCCCTCGGCGCCGGTCAACGGCCCCGCCCTTGTGCGTTTCATGGATATGCCGGCCGGGACGACCACCATGCCGGTCAAGGGCGGGCCGCAGGGCAACTATGGCGGGCGCACCTTCGAGGTGGCGACAGCGGATGGCGCAAGGCTTTATACCGGCATCTCTGACGACCGGCCTTCAGAGCAGAAAGAAGTGCCGCGCAGCGATTGGGCTTTTGCGGATTGCACGACTACACCATTTCCCGGCAAGCCGGATTTGACCAGGCTGTGTGTGAAGGGCGGCTTCAATCCGGCGCTGGCTTACACGCTGGCTTTCACCGCCAAAAATCCGAAAGTTTTTGGTATCGGGCTTGCTGCCACCCGCGATCTGGTCGCTTTCCTGCGCTATGACACAAGCAATGCCAATCCGCTGGCGGGCAAGGTGCGCTGGGCCATCGGCCGCGGTATTTCCCAGTCCGGCAATTACCTGCGCAGCCATATCCATCTGGGTTTTAACGCCGCGGAGGACGGCCGCATCGTGTTTGACGGCCTCAACGTGATCGTCGGCCCGCGCATGCTTTCCATCAACCACCGCTTTGCCACGCCCGGCGGCCTGGTGGGGCTTTACGAGCTCGGCAGCGACGGCCCCAACTGGTGGAGCAGCTACAACGATACGGCGCGTGGCCAGGGCCGTCACAGCCTGCTGGACCGCTGCCTGAAGGACAGGACCTGCCCCAAGATCGCGGAAATCTTTGGTTCGACTGAATTCTGGGACCTGCATGCCAGCCTGGATTTTATTGGCATCGACGCCAGGGGAGACATCCCGTTGCCCGCCAATGTCCGGCGCTATTACAATGCCGGCGTGCCGCACAATGGGGGCCGCGGCGGTTTTGACCTGGTGACGCCGCCCACCGCGGCCTGTGTCATGATCTCCAATCCCAATCCGGCCTCTGACACCAGCCGCGCCATCTTCGCAGGCCTGGTGGACTGGGTGACCAAGGGGACCGAGCCGCCGCCCAGCATCTATCCGACGCTTGCCTCCGGCGCGCTGATCACCCCGGCGGCCTATGGCAAAGCGTTTCCGAAGATCGCCGGCGTTCCACGGCCGGCCTATTCGCCC
>CANBZE010000338.1 GCA_947373775.1 Alphaproteobacteria bacterium | reverse complement strand
CGTTGAGCGCCAGCATGTCGTCCACCGCCCTGGCGTCATTCTGGTCCAGCGGCATGAACTCCAGCCCGATCTTGCCCTTGTAACCGGCGGCGCGCACCGCGCGCAGCAGGTTGGCATGATTGATCTCGCCGGTGCCCGGCTGGTGGCGGCCCGGCACATCGCCGATCTGCACATGAGCCACCTGGTCGGCGCCGGCGTTGAACTTTTCGATCAGATCGCCGTCTTCCAGCTGCATATGATAGAAATCCCAGAGCAGCTTCACGCGCGGTGAATTCACCGAGCGCACCATCGGCAGCGCGGGCTGCGAGCCGTTCAGCAGATGGTTGAGGTGATTGACCCGGTTGAAGGGTTCCACCAGCGCGGTGACGCCGGCCGCTTCCAGCATCGGCGCCATGCGCATCAGCTCGGCGGTATAGCCGGCCAGCTGCGCTTCGCGCGTCATGCCGTCCACCAGCGCATGGCCGGTAACGGTGAACTGGGTGCAGTTCAGCACCCGCGCATCGGCGATGGCCTGTTCCGTGACTTTCAGCAGCGCGGGAATATTCGCCGGGTCGGCGAAGTTGGGCCAGGATGGCGCGAACTGGGTGAGGGAGAGGCCATTGTCATCCGCCAGCTTGCGCCAGGCCGCGGCGATGCCGCCCTTGTTGCCGCGGTCCACCGTCCAATATTCGATGGACGTGAAGCCCAGCTTTTTGGCCAGCGCAAAGCGCTGTTCGAACGGTACCTGCTTGAACCAGGTATCCAGGTTGACGGCATAACCCGACAGACCTTCGGTGACATTGCGGCTTTTGGCGTTCGCGCCTTGTGCGGCAAGGCTTGCCGCCGCCGCGCCCAGCACAAGCCTGCGGCTGGGCCCGCTCATGGCTTCTTCCGGAAGCGGGTGATGCCGGTGGGTGTGGCTTCGTACAAGGTGCCATCCGTGCCCGCTACGATGCCTTCACCGGCTTCGGCATCAGGCACGAAGTATTTCAACTTTCCGGTCGTGGCGCTGCCGATATAGATGCCCTTCTGGCCTTCGCTGTTGTAGTCGCTGGCATAGAGCGTGTCGTGTCTGTCGATGTAGAGGCCGCTGGGATGGTTGAAGGCATGGTATTCCGTCAGCCACTTGCCCTCCTGATCGAAAATCTGGATGCGGCCATTGACCCGGTCGGCGACGAACAGCCGGCCTTTGGAGTCAAACGCCAGCGCGTGGGGATTGCGAAACTGGCTCTTGCCGGAGCCGAGACTTCCCCAGGCCTTGATGAACTTGCCATCGGGCGTGAACTTGATGATGCGGGTGATGGTGTCAGGCGGCAGGTCCGGCGCCACCGTGCCATGACCGTCGGCGACGAAGATATCGCCATTGGGTGCCGTCACCACATCACCCGGATCATGGAAGTGGGTCGGCCCGCCGCCGGCCACGCCGGCCACGCCGAGCCGCATCAGGATGCGGCCGTCGGGCGCCATCTTGATGACCTGCTGACCCTTCGTCTTGTCTTTGCTGATGGCGGCGTCGGTGACCCAGACGTTGCCAGCGGTGTCCACATGCAACCCATGCGGGGTGGCGAACAGATTGGCGCCGATGCTGTGTGTGGCCTTGCCGGTCTTCAGATCGATGATGTGCACCGCGGCGCGGGACGAGCCGTCGCAGCTTGTCTTGGCACAGCGATCAATCGCCCAGATTTCCCCCTTGGGCCCGATCTCGATGCCGGCGCTGGTCCCCCATTGTGTGCCATCGGGCAGCTTGGCCCAGCGGCGCTCCGGCGGCTGATAGGGATTGGGCAATTGCGCGAAGGCTGGTGCAATGGACAGGACCGTCAACGCGGCTGCCAGGATGATTTTCATTGTTGCTTCTCCCGTGACGCGGACGGTGCCAGCGCGGCGCGCCCGAGTAAAGTGCGCACCATTGCGGGGGCTGCGCATCGCGCCGTAAGCTGGTTGCAACCAGGGGGGCACGCAATGGCCGAGATGCTTGAAAAGTCCGCGGTGCGCGCCGTCGCCTGCCGCGTCCTGCCGCTGCTCTTTGCCGCCTATTTCGCCGCTTATATCGACCGGGTGAATGTGGGCTTTGCCAGCCTGACCATGAACGCGGCGCTGGGCCTGAATGCCGAGCAGTATGGCCTGGCGGCGGGACTGTTCTTTATCGGCTATGTCGCCTGCGCCGTGCCGTCCAATCTGGTGCTGGCGCGGCTGGGCGGGCGCACCTGGCTTCCCATCCTGATGGTGGTGTGGGGCGTGGCGTCGGCGATGACCGCCTGGGTCAACACGCCGATTGCCTTTTATGTCGTGCGCTTTCTGCTTGGTATCGGGGAAGCGGGGCTTCTGCCCGGCCTGCTGTATCTCATGACCTTGTGGTTTCCCGGAAAATACCGGGCCCGGATGTTGACCCTGCTCGGCCTGTCCACGCCCTTTTCCATCGTGGTGGGATCGCTGATCTCCGGTCCCATCCTGATGCTGGACGGCCTGGGCGGGTTTGCGGGATGGCAATGGCTGTTCGTGCTCCAGGCCCTTCCCACCATTGTGCTGGGCGTGGTGTTCTGGCTGGTGCTGCCCAACGGCCCGGCCGAGGCGCGCTGGCTGCCGCCGCCGGAGAAGGCATGGCTGGTGGCGCAATTGGCGCACGAGCGTGACACCCGCGAACAGGTGCAGCGCTTCAGCGTCAGGACGGCGCTGTCCAGCCGGGTGGTGTGGCTGGCCGGGTTGGCCGGCGCCGGAATCAATGGCGCGGCTTATGGCCTGATCCTGTTTCTGCCGCAGATGATCCATGCCTTGGGCGTCTCCACCCCCATGGCGCCGCTGGTCAATGCCATTCCCTTTGTCGTGGTGTCGGCGGTGATGATGGCTTGGGCCGCCCATTCCGATCGCACCATGGAGCGCAACTGGCACGCCGCCATTCCCGCCGCCATTGCGGGTGTGGCGCTGATGTCCTGCGCGGTGCTCACCAACCCGCTGGCCATCATGGTGGCGCTGACCGTCGGGTTGACCGGCGTGTTTTGTTATGTGTCGGTGTTCTGGGCGGTGCCGTCGGCGATGCTGAGCGGCGCCGCCGCGGCTGCCGGACTGGCGCTGATCAATGCCCTGGCCAATATCGGGAGTTTCTTCGGGCCCTATATGGTCGGCTGGGTGAAGAATTCCACCGGCAGTTTCTCGCTGGGGATCATGCTGCTGGGCTGTGGGCCGCTGCTGTCGGCGGTGATTGCCGCGACCTTGCGTTCGGCCCGCAAGTTCGAGCCGCCTTCCGCGTAATTGTGGCGCCTAGTAGCAGATGGAAAAGGTCGAGGCCATGCCGGTGGTGGCGCCGCCGATCAAATTGGGCAAGGGGCAGCCCG
>CANBZE010000337.1 GCA_947373775.1 Alphaproteobacteria bacterium | reverse complement strand
CGTTGAGGCCCACATTGAACAGGTTGGGATCGAAGCCGGGGGTGGAAGACATGGCGATGACGTCGCCATTGTTCACATCCATCACCACCAGGGCGGCGCTTTCATCACCCAGCTTCTGGTCGGCCAGCGCCTGCACTTCATGGTCGAGGGTGAGATAGACTTCTTCGCCCGGCTCGCCGGCATCCTTGCCCAGCTCGCGGATGATGCGGCCATAGGCGTTGACTTCCACGCGGCTGGCGCCGGCGCGGCCGCGAATTTCCTTGTCGAACGCCTTTTCGATGCCGCGCTTGCCGATGCGCATGCCCGGCAGGCTCATCAACGGATCATCGTCATGCTCGATGTCCTGCGGCGACACCGAGGCGACATAGCCCAGGATATGCACCATCTCCTTGCCATAGGGGTAATCGCGGGTCTCGCCCACATCGCACTGCACGCCCGGCAGGTACGGCAGGTGCAGGTTGACGCGGGAGAATTCGTCCCAGGTCAGGTTCTCGGCCACCGGCACCGGCACGAACTTCTTGTTCATGGCGATGTCGTGCTGGATTTTCTTTTTCTGCTGGTCGCTCAGCACGATCACCTTGCCGATCGTGTCCAGCGCTTGCGCCACGCCCTCGGTGGCCTGTTCGCTGACCAGCAGCACGCGGTAATTGCGCCGGCTGTTGGCCAGCTCCACCCCAAAACGGTCCATGATGCGCCCGCGCGGCGGCGCGATCAGGCGTTGGGAGACGCGGTTGTCCTCGGCCTCGACCATGTACTGGTCGCCGTCGCGGATCTGCAGCTGGTAGAGGCGCCCCGCCAGCACCGCGAACACCGCCGTCATGCCGGCGCCCATGCCCACCGAGCGGCGGGTGAAGGTGGTGTAGCGGCTTTTGTCCTTTTTATCGAACAGCGGCATCAGATGTCGCCTCGCGATGCGCCGACCAGTCTATGATGCAGCCAGCCTGCCACCAAGGCGGTAGGGGCATAGAACAGGACCGTCATCGCCAGCTCGCCGATGATGGGCGCCAGCGGCGGCAGGTGAGCGCCGGGAGTGAGGAACGCCAGGAACGCCACGATGGTCCAGGCCATAGCGCAGGCAAAGGCGCTGGCCGCGGCAAAGCCCAACACGGCCACCAGCCCCGAAAGGCCGGCAAAGCTGTCTCGCTGGCGCGCCACCAGGGCATAGGTCAGCACGAATGACAGGGTCCAGACACCCGGCGGGCCGCCCGACATCACGTCTTCGCTGAACCCGATGGCCAACGCCACGGCCGGGGTCATCAGGTCTGGTCTGACAAGGCACCAGAAATAGACCGGCACCAGCGCCAGCAGCGGCGAAGGCACCAATCCGCCCAGGATGGAAATGGGAATGTTGGCGATGAAGACGCAGGTGAGGCCGAACAGCAGCGGCACCAGCGCGACCAGAACGCGAAAACGGGGGGCTGAACTGGCGCGTTCCAGGCTGGCCACGATCAGCGCTCCATGACTTCGGCCGGCGCGGCCGGATCGGCCGGTGTCACGACAGGCTTGGGCTTGGGCGGGACCGGCGCGGCAGCGACCGGCGCCGGGGCGGGCGGCGGCTGCAGGACTTGCGGCTTCAGGCCGGCGGCCTCCACCGGCAACTGCGCGGTGGCGGGCGGGGTTTCCGGCGGCTTGGAGAAGTTCAGGATCTCGACATCCTGGCTGGCGCCGGGATCGGCCAAGAGCGCCACGCGCCAGCCGCCACCGCCGTCGCTGACCACGGTGCCGATGGGCAGGCCGGACGGCAGCAAGCCACCGTCGCCCGAACTGGTGACCTGGTCGCCGTCATGCAGCGTGACGGTGTGGGACACCATGTCGATGGTGGGATAGGCGCTGTTGTCGCCCGTCATCATCCCCTGGATGTTGCCGCTGTTGCCCGCCGAGGCGGAGATGGTGACGGGGATGCGGCTGTTGAGGTCGGTCAGCAGGATCACCCAGCTGGTGCGACTGCCGGTCAGATAGATGCGCCCGATCATGCCGCGGGCATCCACCACCGCCTGGCCCGGCAGGGCATGGTGTTCACGCCCGGCATCCAAAATCATGGTCTGCAGAAAGGGGCGGTTGGCGCGGCCGATCACCCGCGCCAGCACGGCATTCATCTGGGGATCAGGCACGGCATGCAACAGGGTCTGGTAACGCCCAACCCGTCCCTGCAGCACGATGGCCACGTTGCGCCACTGGCGCAGGCGGGCATTTTCTTCCTTGAGCTTCAGGTTCTGCTGGTAGACCGAGAAAATCTCGGTGACCGAGCCCATCCAGCGGTCGAAACCGGCAACGGGCGCGCGCACAGTTTGCAGTAAAGGCGCCAGCATGTCGGTGACATGGACGCGGGCCTTGTCGAGCAGCCCGCTCTGGGCCTTGCCCAGCAGCACCAGGACGACCGCAAGCGCGATGACGATGACCAGCGGAAGCTGGGCATTGCTCTTGCGGGCGATCTTCCAGGCGTTTGCCATGGTAACGCGGCCCCTGCCCGCGCGGGTTTAGAAAGCGGTGGAAAGGACGTGGCGCATGCCCTTGCTGTTTTCCAGCACCCGGCCCGTGCCCAGCGCCACGCAGGACAGAGGATCATCGGCGATGGAAACCGGCAGACCCGTCTCGTCGCGCAGCACCTGGTCAAGATTGGCCAGCAGCGAGCCGCCGCCGGTCAGGACAATGCCCTTGTCCACGATGTCGGCCGCCAGTTCGGGCGGGGTGGCTTCCAGCGCCACCTTCACCGCTTCGACGATCGCGCCCACCGGTTCGGCCAGGGCTTCGGCGATGTGCCGCTGGGTGATGGTGATTTCCTTCGGCACGCCGTTCAGCAGGTCGCGGCCCTTGATCTCCATGGTTATGCCGTTGCCGTCCATGGGCAGAGCGGCGGAACCGATTTCCTTCTTGATGCGCTCGCTTGAGGCTTCGCCGATCAGCAGGTTCTGGTGGCGGCGGATATAGGCAATGATGGCTTCGTCCATCTTGTCGCCGCCCACGCGCACGCTGCGCGAATAGACGATACCGCCCAGGGACAGCACCGCCACTTCGGTGGTGCCGCCGCCGATGTCCACGACCATCGAGCCGGTGGGTTCGGAGACCGGAAGACCGGCGCCGATGGCGGCGGCCATGGGTTCCTCGATCAGGAAGACGCGGCGGGCGCCGGCCGACAGGGCCGATTCCTGGATGGCGCGGCGTTCCACGGCGGTGGAGCCGGACGGCACGCAGACGATGATCATGGGATTGGCGAAGGAGCGGCGGTTATGCACCTTGCGGATGAAGTGCTTGATCATCTCCTCGGCGACTTCGAAGTCGGCGATGACGCCGTCGCGCATCGGGCGGATGGCCTCGATGTTGCC
>CANBZE010000336.1 GCA_947373775.1 Alphaproteobacteria bacterium | reverse complement strand
AGCTTGCCCAGATCGATCCCTTCTTCGCCGAGATCGGTGGTGTAGACGTTAAGGCCCTCGCTGCGCAGCATCAGCTCGATGCTTCGCGCCATGGCGCTGTCGTCTTCGATCAGGAGTACGCGCATGTCAGGCCCCTCTCTTAACGTTCCGACCGCCCCCCACGGTGTGGGATCGGTTAACCAGTTTCCGGAAGGTAAGCGCAAATAGTTAACAGCAGATTTAACAACCAGCGCCGGCTTCAGCCCTTCCTCATCCCGGATTAAGGGCCGGAAAGGACTCCAAGGCCCCAAAAGTCCTTGATTCGGTTTGTTAAGTTTACCGCCATTTAAATCCTTGGCCCCAAGATAGGGCCTTCGGATGACAGAAAGTCTCCGAAACAAAGGCCCCAGGGCGCAAAAAGCGCCCCAAAACCAGAGAAGTTGATGCGTGCGCTGATCCAGGAAATCGAGGCCATTCCCACCCTGACCCGCTTTGGCCGGGTCGCCCGTCTTGAGGGGCTCGCGGTGGAAGTGACCGGCGCACAGGGGGCCGTGAGCCTGGGCGGACAGTGCCGCATAAGTATCGGAAATAACAAGACAATTCCATGCGAAGTGGTTGGGTTCCGGGACGGCCGCGCCCTGGTCATGCCGCTGGGTTCGCTGGACGGAATCACCCTGGGCGCCCGTGCCGATTTCGAGGATCGCCCCGCTTGCATCTATCCCTCCAAGGCCTGGCTGGGCCGGGTGGTCGACGGCTTCGGCCAGCCGATGGACGGCAAAGGCCCGCTGCCGCTGGGCATGACGGCCTATCCGCTCAAGGCTGCGCCCATCGCCGCCACCCGCCGCGGCCGCGTCGGCAAGAAACTGGATCTGGGTATTCGCGCCCTCAACGCCTTCGCCACCTGCTGCGCCGGCCAGCGCATGGGCATTTTCTCCGGTTCCGGCGTGGGAAAATCCACCTTGTTGTCGATGCTGGCGCGGAATTCCGATGCCGATGCCATCGTGATCGGATTGATCGGCGAACGCGGCCGCGAAGTGAAGGAATTCATCGAGGACGATCTGGGCGAAGAAGGCCTGGCGCGTTCGGTCGTGGTCGCCGCGACGTCCGACGAAGCGCCACTGGTGCGCCGCCAGGCGGCCTATGTCGCCATGACCGTGGCTGAACAGCTGCGCGACCAAGGCTTGAACGTGCTGCTGCTGATGGATTCGGTGACCCGCTTTGCCATGGCCCAGCGCGAAATCGGACTTTCCGCGGGCGAACCGCCGGCCTCCAAGGGTTACACCCCCACCGTGTTCGCCGAGTTGCCGCGTCTTCTGGAACGGGCTGGGCCCGGCATCGAAGGCGGCGGCTCGATCACCGGGCTGTTTACCGTGCTGGTGGAAGGCGACGACCACAATGAACCGGTGGCGGACGCGGTACGCGGCATCCTGGACGGCCATATCGTTTTGGAACGTGCCATTGCGGAACGGGGCCGTTTTCCGGCCATCAACATCCTTAAGAGCGTCAGCCGCGCCATGCCCGGCTGCAACAGCGACGATGAACAAAGGCTGGTTTTGCGGGCTCGCCAGCCCCTGACCATTTACGAAGATATGGCAGAGTTGATCCGGCTGGGCGCCTACAAGTCTGGCACGAATCCTGAAGTGGACAATGCTGTGAGGCTCTACCCGCAGCTCGAGGCCTTTCTGGCCCAGTCCAAAACGGAAGCTGCGTCGTTGAGCGAAGGTTATGACGCGCTGTCCGCCATCATGGGCATCGCAGAAGGGAGTGCGCGATGAACCGGACCGATACGCTGCTGCGCCTCAAGCGCTTCCGCGTCGATGAAATGAAACGCCGCATTGCTGCGATCGACGCCATGAAGGCCGATCTGGAACGCAAGCTGGCCGACCTGGACGACAATGTCGCGCGCGAAAAGCAGCGCGCCGGCGACTCCGATATTGGCCGCCTGGCCTTCCCGTCTTTCCTGCGCTCCATCGAGCAGCGCCGCGAAAACCTGCGCAACACGCTCAAGGAAATCGAGCGCGAATACGCCGCAGCGCAAGCGGACATGGAAAACGCGTTTCAGGATCTCAAGTCGCTGGAAGTGGCGACCGAACAGCAGGCCAAGCGCCTGGCGGAAATGCAGAACCGCCGCGCCCAAGCCCGTCTCGACGAGATGGCGCTGGTTCGCCACCTTCGCAAACACGCGCTGCGCGCTTAAATCAAAATCGCCAGAAAGGCGCTGGCGAATATCGCCGCGCCCACGCCGCGCATGATCAGCGTGCTCCAGGGCAGCAGCGGTCGGGCCCGGTCTTCCCATTCCATGTTCCGCAGGGCCAACGATTGCTGGCGTTCGAAACGCAAGCTCTGGCCGACCTCGGCATAGGCGGAAATCGCAAATCCTTTGCCCCGCGGGGCAGACATTCCAATCGCAGGCATTTTCCTAGACCTTCAAAATAGGTCCCTCCGGGGCCAATAACGCAGCTGTGCTTTCGCCCGTTCCCTGCGATGGTGCCGCTCGGCCGCTGTCTGTGACCCAAAAGACGCGAAAGCGGCGGCTTCCCAAGCACAGGCCCCGGTTTGGCTGATAGTTGAATGGCTGGGCGGCTGGCCTATGATTCCGCAGGTTGAGTCGCGGGGCGGCTCCTGGGGGCAATCACGGCCATGTCATTTTCGGAAACAATCTCGCCCTTCTTCGGGCGCTGCGCCTTTGTCTATTTCTACATCACCAGCGCTCTGGACATATTGGGCAACTGGCACGGCATCGCCACCGACCTGGCCGCCAAGAATGTTCCGATCCCGCCTTTGGTGCTGCTGATCGCGCTGGTGTTCATCTTCATGGGCAGCATTTCGCTGCTGTTCGGCTATCACACCCGCTATGGCGCGGTGATGCTGTTCGGCATGACCATCGTCGCCACCTTTGCCCTGCATGATTACTGGCATTATGCCGATCCGCATGCGCGTGCCCAGCAGCTCTCCATCTTCATCCGCGATTTTGCGATCTGCGGCGGCTTGCTGCTGATGGTGGGAATGGGGCCAGGACCATTTGCTATCGACAATCGCGGCAAGGGCGGCAAAAAGCGCTAGTCTTTTGCGTCGTGAGTTCGTCGCGCCATCGCTCGTGTACTTTTCGTACACGTCGCTCGACGCTCCTGCTCACGCCACAAAATCCTTAGCGCTTTTAATGTGAGCTGATGTCCAGCAGCTGGGCGGCCAGAGCGCCGGGCTCCAGCGTTTCCAGCGCATCTTCCGGCCGGGCGCCATAGCTGACATGGGCCAGCCGTGCGCCTGACATGCAGGCCGCCAGGGCGGCACCAAGACGGCGGGTGCGGTCCATATGGGTCACGATCACCCGGCGGAAGCGGAACGCAGACAC
>CANBZE010000335.1 GCA_947373775.1 Alphaproteobacteria bacterium | reverse complement strand
GCCCAAACTGATTGAACTCGGTCACCAGCAGGTTGCCCTGTTTGTCATAGGTCACGCCGTGCACGGCGTAGAACTTGTCGCCCTGCCAGATGTCAGGCTTGGCCTTGTTGGACTTGGTTTGATCGGCGGCATCGTTCTGACCGATGGTGGCGATCACTTTGCCGTCCTTGTCCAGGATCGTGACGCGGCCATCTAGCTCGCCCACCGCCAGCTCGTCCTTGTAGAGCGACATGGCGCTGGGAAGGCGCAGATTTTCGGCCACCACGCCCTGGAATTTGCCGTCCAGGCTCATCGCCAGGATGCGGTTGTGACGCCGGTCGGTGGCAAGCAGGCGCGCCGGCTTGAAACGGGTATCGATGATGATCTTGTGCGCGGTGTCGAAGCCATAAGGCTCGGCCTTGCCGCCGAAGCTGGACAGATACTTGCCGGTCTTGTCGAAACGGTGGATGTAATTGGTGCCATAGCCGTCGGTGACATAGATGTCGTCGTTCGGCGCCACGGCGATGCCGGTCAGGTTGGTGGCGGGCTTGCCGGTGGCATGTTCCTGGTACGCATCGGCGATGGTGGTCCTGGCCGGAATATCCAGCACGGTGCGGCCGTCCAGGTTCATCTCGACAATGTGCTGGGTAAACCGGCTGACGCCGTAGATATTGCCGTTGGCGATAATGAAACCGTGAAAGTCGGTCTGCGCGCCTGGCACGTTGCGCAGGTATTTGCCCTCGGCGCTGTAGACCTGGATGCCCGAATGCGCCCCGCCCTGCACGCTGACATAGATCTCGCCCTTGGGCGAAATGGCGATGTCGCCATGGGAATCCCCGATGGTCGCCATGCCGTCGGGCGGGGTGAAGTATTTGGTATCCATGGTGAAGGTGGCGGCCTGGGCCGTCGCAATCGCCGCTACAAACATCAGGCTGCAAATCAGTTTCTTCATGGTACCCCCTGGAAAAAGACCCACGCCGCGATGCCGCCAGTCAGGCCTAGCAGCAGCAGCGCGATATAAAGTCGCGTGAAAGACAGGTTCAATCCAACCGGCACATGCCGGGAATGTTTCTTGCCGCTGAACATGGCGCCCACCAGATTGTGGTTCCTGACCAGCAGGTAGAAGCCCACCGCCACGACGTGCAGCCAGATCAGCACCAAGATCACGTTGAAGATGGTGCCGTGCAGCCCGGTGATGCGGGTGGAGACATCGCCCGAGACCCACAACGCCAGCGGTCCGGTGAAATGCAGTCCGTCATTGGAGAACAGGCCGGTTAACGCCTGGGCCAGCAGCACGGCGATCATCACCGCCACCATCCAGCCACCGGCGGGATTGTGGCCGGCATAAAGGACCTTCTCGTGCCCCCGCAGATAGGCCACCACCTTGCGCGGCGGATGCAGGAAATCCACGAAACGCGCGGTGGTCGAGCCGAACAGACCCCACAACACGCGGAACAGCAGCAGCGCCAGCAGGGTCATGCCCGACCACAGATGCACGCGCATATAACCCTGATCGGCGCTGAACCAGGACACAGCCACCAGCACAACAATGGTCCAGTGGAAGATGCGGGTGGGAATATCCCAGACCAGCACATGTTCCTTGCTGGGGTCACTCATTGCCGCCCCCATAGACCGCGACACCGCGTTGCCGCAGCGGCGTCAGCGCGGCGTCACTGACCTTTGTATCGACCAGGCTGACGGATTTGAGCCCCTTGAGCCCGGCCAGGGCTTCGATCGTCTTGTCCGTGATCCTGGTGCGCGCCAGCCGCAGCCTCACCAGCGACGTCATGGCCGCCAGCGCGGGCGCGGACGCATCGGTTATGGACGTGCCCGACAGGTCGGCGCGGACGATGCGTGTCGCAATCGGCGCCAATGCCGCCAGGTCGGCATCGCCAAACGCGGCGCCTTTCAGCGATGCATCCACTTCCAGGTCTGCGGAGCTGCGGGATTCATAATCCACCAGTCCGGGGTAGCGGGCTTGAAGCTGCGTCACCACAGTGGCCAACGGTGCGCGCTTTTTCTGTACCGCCGCCGGATCGGTCTCGGGAATTTTGACTTCCAGCACCGGCTTCGGCGCGCCCTTGATCGTGCGCAACTCGCCCGATGCCCCGGCGGCGATCCACAGCTTGATCACTGTCACCTCATCCGCAGTCAGAGGCGTCTTGCCGCTGGGCGGCATGGCCTTGTCGTCGCTTACCGGCAGGCTGATGCGGTGGAAAAGCTCGCTGGCCTTGGGATCGCCCGGCACGATCACGGCGCCATCCTTGCCACCGCGCATCACCGCGGCAAAACTGTCCAGCCGCAATTGGCCCTTGGCGCGGGTGTCGCCATGACAACCGGCGCAGCGCGTTTCAAACAAAGGCGCGACCCGCACGGCATAAAAAGAACTAGGCATGGCTTGCGGCATCGATTCCAGTCCCATGCTTTGCAAGCTGCTGTGCAGGAAAGCGGGATGTGCCCACATCGCCACGCCAAGCCCCAGCGCCGTCACCAGCGCCACGCCACCAAAATAGGCCGCAGCGGACAGCCGGCCATGACCAAAATCCGACATCACCGCATCAACCCGTCATGCCAGGATTTCAGACACGATGCGGGCGGGTTTCACGCCGGTCAGCTTCTGGTCCAGCCCCTGATAGGGATAGTTGAGCTTGCGATAATCGAAACCCAGCAGGTAGAGCATGGTGGCGTGCAGGTCGCGCACCTCCACCGGATCGCGCGCAATGGAATATCCCATCTCGTCGGTCTCGCCATGGCTGATGCCATGCTTGATGCCGCCGCCCGCCATAAACAGGGTGAAGCATGACGGGTGGTGATCGCGCCCGATGAATTCCATTTCCTGGCCGCCGCGGTTTTCCCACATGGGGGTGCGGCCGAACTCGCCGCCCCAGATCACCAAAGTATCTTCCAGCAGCCCGCGCTGCTTCAGGTCCTCCAGCAGCGCCGCGGTGGGCTGGTCGGTTTCCTTGCAGCGCTTGACCAGGCCGACATTGACCCCCTCGTCCACCGGCGTGCCGTGGGAATCCCAGCCCCAGTGATAAAGCTGGATGAAGCGCACGCCGCGCTCGGCCAGACGCCGCGCCACCAGGCAGTTGTTGGCATAGCTGGTCTTGCCCGGCTCGGCGCCATAGCGGTCCAGCACCGTGGCCGGCTCCTTTTTGATGTCCATGGCGTCGCTGGCCTCCAGCTGCATGCGGAATGCCATTTCATACTGGGCGATGCGGGTGACGGTTTCGGGATTGCCGAATTCCTTGAAATTCTCGCGATTGATCTCGTCCACCGCATCCAGCACCTGGCGGCGCTCGGGCCGGGTGACGCCTTGCGGGTTTTGCAGGTACAGCACCGGCTCGCCGGCTGAACGGCACG
>CANBZE010000334.1 GCA_947373775.1 Alphaproteobacteria bacterium | reverse complement strand
TTCCTTGACTTCGCCTTATATTCATCAGGAACCCACGCGCGTCAACCAAAGCGTCCAACACTTTTTGCTCCAGTTTTTCATAAGCGACGCGCTTTACCTGCCTTGCTCTACCGACCTAAAATTTGCGCGGCCCCATAAAAAAGCGCATGTAGCGCCCTGCCCCAGCAACCACGAGACCGAGATCCATGAGCACCTATCGCCCGTACCAGCACATTGAGCGCCGCAAGTCGCGTCAGGTTTTTGTCGGGCCGGTTCCGGTGGGCGGCGATGCGCCGATCCCGGTGCAAACCATGACGAACACGCTCACCACCGACGTTGCCGCCACTGTCGCGCAGATCAAACGCGCGGAGCGGGCCGGGGTGGACATTGTCCGCGTGTCCTGCCCGGACCAGGAAAGCGCGCTGGCGCTGAAGGACATCATCCGCCAGGTAGATGTGCCCGTGGTCGCCGACATCCATTTTCACTACAAGCGCGCCATTGAAGCCGCCGAAAGTGGCGCCGCCTGCCTGCGGATCAATCCCGGCAACATCGGCAGTGCGGATCGGGTGCGCGAGGTGATCAAGGCGGCGCGGGACCACAACGTGTCCATGCGCATCGGGGTGAACGCGGGATCGCTGGAAAAGCATTTGCTGGAGAAGTATGGCGAGCCGAACCCTGAGGCACTGGTGGAAAGCGCGCTGGAACACGCCAAAATCCTGCAGGACCACGACTTCCACAACTTCAAGATCAGCGTGAAGGCGTCGGACGTGTTCATGGCGGTTGCCGCCTATCAGCAACTGGCCGAGATCACCGACCATCCCTTGCACATCGGCATCACCGAAGCCGGCGGCAAGCGCACCGGCACGGTGAAATCCTCCATCGGGCTGGGCAATCTGCTCTGGGCTGGCATCGGCGACACCTTGCGCGTGTCGCTGTCCGATGAGCCTGAGGAAGAAGTCCGCGTCGGCTGGGACATGCTGAAAACGCTTGGGATTCGGCATCGTGGGGTGAAGGTGATCTCCTGCCCGTCTTGCGCGC
Organism: Alphaproteobacteria bacterium; assembly: GCA_947373775.1. The sequence goes on along the minus strand of CANBZE010000334.1, from coordinate 2,331 downwards.
GGCAGGGCTTCAACGTCATCCAGACGGTGCAGATCCTGGAGGAACGGCTGGCGCATATCGAAACGCCGCTGACGCTGTCGATCATCGGCTGCGTGGTCAACGGGCCGGGCGAAGCACTGATGACCGACATCGGCGTCACCGGCGGCGGCGCCGGGCGGCACATGGTGTATGCGGCCGGCAAGACCGACCATACCGTGGAAGCCGGCGGGATGGTGGAGCATATCGTGCAGTTGGTGGAAGCCAAGGCGGCACAGTTGCAGGCCGAGGCGACGGCGGCCAAACAAGCGCAGGCGGCGGAGTAGAAATTCTTTTTGGGAACAAAAAGAACCAAAGGAACTTTAGCCATTGCCTTGCTACGCTGTACATTCCTGAACGGCGGGAGCGTTCGGAACCAAGGTGGAAGAAGTTTTCGGCTTCTTTTTTCAAGAAAGAAGCACTTCCCTTAGCTTTTTCGAATGCTCAAGTGCACGGAGTAGATTTTTGGCAGTGAACGATATGCAACCGGTCCGCGGCACCAAGGACCTGATCGGCGAGGACGCCCGTCGCCATTTCCACGTGGTGGAAACCGCCCGCCGGATTGCCGCCACCTACGGCTTTGACGAATGGAGCACCCCGGTGTTCGAGCAGACCGGCGTGTTCGCACGCGGGCTGGGCGATACCTCCGACGTGGTGATGAAGGAAATGTATTCCTTCCCCGATCGTGGCGGCGAAAGCCTCACCTTGCGGCCCGAAGCCACCGCCGGCATCTGCCGGGCGCTGGTGTCTAACGGCCTGACCCAATCGCTGCCGCAAAAGGTGTTCTACACCGGCCCGATGTTCCGCTACGAACGCCCGCAGAAAGGCCGCTATCGGCAGTTCCACCAGATCGACGTCGAAGTGCTCGGAAGTCCGGAGCCGTTGGCCGACGCCGAGGTGATCGCCTGCGGCTGGGCCATCCTGAAAGCCCTCGGCGTGGCGAAGGATGTGGTGTTGGAGCTCAACACCCTCGGCGACAAGGAAAGTCGCGACGCCTACCGCGTGGCGCTGATCGAATACGTCTCCGCCCACAGAGAAGGCCTGTCCGAAGACAGCCGCAACCGGCTGGAGCGCAACCCGCTGCGCGTGGTGGACAGCAAAGACCCCGGCGACAAAGCGCTGGTCGCCCACGCCCCCACTATTCACTCTTACCTTAACGACGCTTCGCAGAAATTCTACGATACACTGCGCCGCCATCTCGCCCGCATCGGGGTGCCGGTGCTGGAAAACCCGCGCATCGTCCGTGGGTTGGACTACTACAGCCACACCGCCTTCGAATTCGTCACCACCGCCCTCGGCGCTCAGGGCACGGTGCTCGGCGGCGGCCGCTATGACGGGCTGGTGGAGGAAATGGGCGGACCGCACACCCCGTGCGTCGGCTGGGCCGCTGGGGTCGAACGCCTGTCGATGCTGCTCGACGCCCCACCGCCCGCCCCGCGCAGCGTGGCGGTTATCCCGATCGGGGACGAAGCCGAAGCCACCGGGCTGGACGTCGTCCAAGCCCTGCGCGACGCAGGCAGTCGCGCCGAAATGGCGTATCGCGGCAACGTCAAACGCCGCATGGAACGCGCCAACAAAACCGGCGCCCGCACCGCGATCATCCTCGGCGACGCCGAAATCGCCCGCGGCATGGCCCAACTCAAAGACCTCGAAACCGGCGCCCAGGCCGAAGTGCCGATTGCCGACCTGGCCAGCCGGCTGGCCTCGGCGTGAGACAGGAAGTAAGGCGGTGGCTTCGCCCCTCGACCCCACAAGGGGACAGTCGTCCCCTTGACCCCTCGGACTTAAGAAAGCGGTGGGTCGGGGAAGAAGGAGGGCGACTCGGTGGTTCGAACCTCGGCGTTGCCCCTCTTCTTCCCCGATCCAATACTTTTCTAAAGTCATGGGTCAAGGGGCCGCTGCCCCTTGCGGGTCCAGGGCAGTGCCCTGGCCTTATTTCTGTATGACCCCCGAAACCATCGCCGCGTGGCAGGGCCGGGTACCGCGCGCGTTTGGACCGACGGCGGCTGGGCTTGTGGCGTGGTGGCTGGCGGGTGGTGCCGTGGTGGTGTGGTTGGCGGCGTTGTTCTGGTGGTTTGAGATTACGCCGGCCAGGATTTGGCGGGGGATGGATGGGCTGCTGATTATTTTGCGGTTGATGGTGCCGCCAAGTCCTGGGGAGCAGTGGCGCGACATTTTGCAGGGCATGGGCGAGAGTGTGGCAATGGCATTTCTGGGCACCACATTGGCGGTTGTGGCTGCGGTGCCGTTGGGGTTTTTGGGCGCGCGCAACGTGGTGATCAACACGCTGGCGCATTTTTCCATTCGCCGCGTGTT
>CANBZE010000333.1 GCA_947373775.1 Alphaproteobacteria bacterium | reverse complement strand
TGCTGGACCCGTATTTTTCCGCGACCAAGCTGGAATGGTTGCTTAAAAATGTGAAAGGACTGAAGGGGCGCGATATCGCCTTCGGCACCATCGACAGCTGGCTGATTTGGAATCTGACGCGCGGGGCGGTGCATGCCACCGATGTCACCAATGCGTCGCGCACCATGCTGTGGAACCTGAAGACGCGCGACTGGGATGCCTCGCTGCTGAAACTGTTCGGCGTGCCGCGCGCCATCCTGCCAGAGGTGCGCGAAAGCCGTGGCGATTTCGGTGCGACCGCGCCGCTGCTGCTGGGCGCCCCCATTCCCATTCTCGGCGTGGCGGGCGACAAGCAGGCGGCCAGCTTCGGCCAGGCCTGTTTCGCACCCGGCGATGTGAAGTCCACCTATGGCACCGGCTGTTTTGCACTGGTCAACACCGGAAAGGCCGTGCCGGCGTCCAGGAACAGGCTGCTGGCGACGGCGCTGGCGCAGAAGCAGTACGCCATCGAAGGCAGCATCTTCATCGCCGGCGCGGTGGTGCAATGGCTGCGCGACGAACTGGGCGTGGTGGCGCAGGCCCCTGACACCGAAGCGATGGCCAAGCGGGCCAAGGACGCCGAGGGGCTTTATTTCGTGCCGGCCTTTACCGGTCTGGGCGCGCCCTATTGGGATCCGCAGGCGCGCGGCGCGATCGTCGGCCTGACGCGCGATGCGGGAAAGTGCGAGATCGTGCGCGCGGCGCTAGATGCGATCTGTTATCAGACGCGCGATCTGCTGGAAGCGATGCGGCGTGACATGTCTGCGGCCGGACTGACGCGGCTGCGCGCGTTGAAGGTGGATGGCGGCATGGTGGCCAATGACTGGTTCTGCCAGCGGCTGGCTGATCTCACCGGTCTTGCGGTGGACCGGCCCAAGGTCATCGAGACAACAGCGCTGGGCGCGGCCTATCTGGCGGGACTGGGTGCGGGCCTTTTCAAGAGCGAGAAAGATATTGCAGCGCGGTGGGCGCTGGATCGCCGCTTTAAACCTGGTCTGTCAAAGAGTGAGCGCGACCTTCTGTATGCCGGCTGGAAGCATGCCGTCTCGCGCGTACAATAGCGGCTGTATACAACCCGCAACATTGACACTGACGTATTGTCGCTTGAAGGTTGCCGCAAGGGGGCAGCATGACGGGGCAGGCCATCAACATCGACAGCGCGCGCAATGGACGGCGCAAGCCGGAAAGTCTTGCGCGGCTCAAGCAGTCGGCGCGCAAGCTGTTCGTCGAGCGCGGCTATGACGCCACGCGTCCGCAGGACATCGCGCGCGAAGCGGGCCTGGGGCATGGAACCTTCTACCTGCACTATCCCGACAAGCGCGCCTGCTTTTTGTCGTTCGTGGAAGATGCACGCCAGGAACTGGACGTGCATCTGCAGCACTATCGCGCCGGCAACCAGACATTGGAGCAGCGCATCGCCGCGACCTTGGGCGCGATCTGCGAATATGCCGACAGCCATCCCGGTGTGTTGCGCGCCGCCATGACCGATGCATCGATGATCGATGCCGGCGGCGAGGAAGCCCAGCCGCTGTTGATGCAATGGGGCAGGGAATGGGCGGAGATGATCCGCGGCGCCGCCCAGGACGGCAGCGCTTGTTCAACCTATGACGCCGACATCATCGGCCAGGCCATTGCCGGGGCGTTGCACCAGACGGGGCACGAAGCGCAGCGTTCGGGCCGTTGCCGTGAGGCGCTGGTGGCCAATCTCACCCGCTTTCTCACCCGCGCCCTGAAGCCGGACTGATGCGCCAACATTGCCGTTTTGTTAGCCTTGGCCCGGTACCTTGCATTACAAGTTAGCCTGATGTAGGACTTCCTTGCCGGCTGTTATTACACCTACATTAATAGTAGAGTGACCGGGGACTGAGGGAGCTACACATGACGCGCCGTTTTTCGATCATTGCCGCCATCACCCTGGGATGCGTGGGCGCCGCCATCGCCCAGCCCGCAGACGATGCGGCCGTCAGCGCCTTTGTCCAATCCCATACCGCGGTCACCCATCTTGGAAGGATCGCGCGTTGGGACGATCCGGTGTGTCCGGGCATCGCCGGCCTGCCGGCAGGCTTCTCCAAGTTCATTCTGCAGCGCATCCGCACCGTGGCCGCCGCTGCCGGCGCCAGGGTGGATCCGGAGGGCTGCAGGGCCAATATCAGCATCGTCTTCACCACCACGCCACAGGTCCTGGTGGACGGCTTGCGCGCCAAGGACCCGGTGATGCTCGGTTATTTCGACAATAGCGACCAGGCCGACCAACTGGCCAAGGTCAACTATCCCATCCAGGCCTGGTATGTCACCAAGACAGTGGATTTGCGCGGCAAATGGACCGTCGATGCTAACAGCCGCTATCTCCATACCAGCCAGAACTACGACTCAAGGTCCAGCAACGGCACCCGTGTCGGCGACGGCCTTAGCAGCGCCTTCTTCAGCGTCACGGTGGTGGCCGACCCCAGCAAGCTGGGTGCCTTTGAGATCGGAGCTCTGGCGGACAATGTTGCTATGCTGGCTTTGTCCCAGCCCAGCGCCCTCGAGCAATGCTCGACCTTGCCCAGCATCGAGAACCTGGCCCTGACGGGCTGCACCGCGGCCGCGAAGCTGGCGGCAATGAGCGCCAATGACAGCGCGTTTCTTTATGGCCTTTATCACGTGAAGCCCGGCGCTTCGCTCAGCGGCCAGAAAGACTCGATTGCGTTTGGGATGAAGGAAAAGCTGGCTTCGAAGTAAGTTAGCCGCCAGTCTTAGCCGTTGGTGTCCTTGGTCACCGAGGCCACGGTCATCTGGCCGCGCAGCAGGTCCAGGGCATAGGCGAGCTGGAAGTCGTCATACTTCTTGCCCGGCGCGGCGTAGACCACTGGTGCATGCAGCCGCTTGGCGGGCAGGGGTTCGCCGATCAGATGCCCTTGCAGGTCCGATTCCGACGGACGCAGCAGGCGGGAGAGATTGTCCTCGTCGCCCTGCGCCACCTTGATATCCGGGGTGATGCCCAGCGCCTGGATGGAATGGCCGGACGGGGTGTAATAGCGCGCCGTAGTCAGGCGCAGCGCGCCGCGGCCTTCACCCATCGGCAGGATGGTCTGCACCGATCCCTTGCCGAAGCTGGTCATGCCCACGATGGTGGCGCGCTTGTGATCCTGAAGCGCGCCGGAAACGATTTCGGACGCCGAAGCGCTGCCGATATTGATCAGCACCACGATGGGCTTGCCGTCGGTGATGTCGCCGGCCTTGGCGTCATAGCGCTGGGTATCGGAGGGGCGGCGGCCGCGCATGGAGACGATTTCGCCGCCGGACAGGAAATCGTCCGACACCTGGACCGCCTGGTCCACCAGTCCGCCCGGATTGTTG
>CANBZE010000332.1 GCA_947373775.1 Alphaproteobacteria bacterium | reverse complement strand
CGCCAGATCTTCGGCGAAAGGCGTGATGGCCAGCGCGAAGTCCTCGCGTGCCAGCGCCTTGCGCCGCGCCCGGGCCGCAATGCGGAGTTCGGAGTTGGTTTTTGAAGAGATTGGCCCGCTCATCACACACCATTGGTGGCAGCTTCCGAGCCGCTCGCCCAAGCTCGCGGCACCGTCCACCTCTCGCAAGTCCACTGGACTTGCTCGCGCGCTGCGCGCGCCGGTGGACGGTACCGTACTCGCCGTTGGTATCGGATCTCATGGGCCTGCAAGTGCAGGTGGGCGTCGTGTGCCCGGGACCACGATCCCAGGCAGGGACAACTCCCGATGAGTACAATTAAGGCCCCTGGGCATCGCAACCTGACGCGCGAGACAGTGACCGTCCGCCCCTAACTTAGGCGTGCGCCAGCCTTGCTGCAATGTCTTCAAGCCGCTTTGCGGCGCCTTCCAGCATATCGGCGGTGGCGCTTTCGGCGGCTTCGGCGCGCAAATGCAGGCTTTGCTTCTCGCTTTCGGCGCCGGCGCCGACTTGGCCGGACATGTCGTGATGTTCATCGGCGATCAGCAACGCCGCCATCAGCAGCAGCCTTGCATCGCCCACCTGGCCGACGGAACCCAGCACTTCGCGCGCCTTGGCGTCGACATGGGCGGCCAGTTCCTTGAGATGTTCTTCCTCGCCCTCATCGCACGCGATGGTGTAGGCGCGGCTGTTGACCATGACATTGACCAGAGGCATCGGGTTTCTCCTAGCGGGCCAAGGCGGCGCGGATTTCGCCGATGGCGCCATCCAGGCGCCCTTCGACTTCCTCGGTCAGGCCGGACAGCGCACCGATTTCGTCTTCGAGTTCCGCAATCCTGGCCAGCAGTTGTTCGCGCTCGGCTTCGAGTTCCGCCACGCGCTCGGGCAGCTTGGCGGCTGTGTCCAGGCTTTCGCCCACCGATCCGGCGGCATTTTCGAGGCCTTCCAGGGCGGCCTGGAAACGTTCGGCGGCCAAATCCAACCGGCTCATGCCTGGCCTCATCCTCAATTGCCCCAAGACCTTAGGCGCTCATGGGAAATCGGGTCAACCGATACGCGTTAGCGTCATGCCCCCAGCCCTTGACGGGGGCGCTCGGCCCTCGCTAAGGCCACCCACCACCCACGCCGGGAACCGCCAAATGACCCTGCCCGATCAGGCCCATACCCGCCGCCTCGCCAATGCCATCCGGGCGCTGTCCATGGATGCGGTGGAAGCCGCCAAGTCCGGCCATCCCGGCCTGCCGATGGGCATGGCCGATGTCGCCACCGTCCTCTTCTCCCGCTTCCTGAAATTCGATGCCCGCGAGCCCGGTTGGGCCGACCGCGACCGCTTTGTGCTGTCGGCCGGGCATGGCTCGATGCTGCTCTATTCCCTGCTCTGGCTGACCGGCTATCCCAAGGTCACCATCGAGGACCTGAAGCATTTCCGCAAAGTCGGCAGCCCCACCGCCGGCCATCCCGAATATGGCCACCTGCCCGGTATCGAGACCACCACCGGCCCGCTGGGCCAGGGCATCGCCAATGCCGTGGGCATGGCGCTGGCCGAACGGCTGCTGAACGCCCGCTTCGGCGATGAGCTGGTCAACCACAAGACCTATGTCATCGCCAGCGACGGCGACCTGATGGAAGGCATCAGCCACGAGGCCATTGGTCTGGCCGGCAACCTGAAGCTCTCCAACCTGATCGTGCTGTGGGACAACAACAACATCACCATCGACGGCGCGCTGTCGCTGTCGTCCTGCACCGACCAGCTGGAGCGCTTCAAGTCCGAAGGCTGGACCGTGGACAGCTGCGACGGCCATGACGCCGCCGACATCTTCCGCGCCCTGGAAAAAGCGCAAAGCGCCGACAAGCCGGTAATGATCGCCTGCCGCACCATCATCGGTTTCGGCCTCACCGGCCGCCAGGGCACCCAGAAGGCGCACAGCGATGCGCCGGGCGCCGAAGTGGTTGCCGCCGCGCGCAAGGAGCTGGGCTGGGAGTTCGAGCCATTTGTCGTGCCTGACGATGTGCTGAACCAGTGGCGCGCCATCGGCCAGACTGGCACCGGCGCATACGACGCCTGGAAGACCCGCAAGGCCGGCAGCAAGCATGCGAAAGCGTTCGACGATACGATCAACGATGTGATCCCGCCTTCGCTCTCATCGGCGCTGATCGACCTGAAGGCGAAGCTGTCGGCCGAAAAGCCCGCCGCCGGCACCCGCAAGATGTCGGAAAAGGCGCTGGAGGTGATCAACGGCGAATTGCAGAACACCATCGGCGGCAGCGCCGACCTGACCCCGTCCAACAACACCCGCAGCAAAGGCTTGGTGGAAGTCAGCCCCGGCAACTTCAACGGCCGCTATATCCATTACGGCATCCGCGAACACGGCATGTGCGCCGCCATGAACGGCATGGCGCTGCATGGCGGCATCATTCCTTACGGCGGCACCTTCATGGTGTTCTCCGATTACTGCCGCCCTTCGATCCGCCTCGCCGCCCTGATGGGCATCCGCGTGGTGTTCGTGATGACCCACGACTCCATCGGCGTGGGCGAGGACGGCCCGACACATCAGCCGGTCGAGCATCTGGCCGCGCTGCGCGCCATTCCCAACCTGCTGGTGATGCGTCCCGCCGACGGCGTGGAAACCGCCGAATGCTGGGACCTGGCGCTGAAGAACGACCGTCGCCCCAGCCTGATCGCCTTCTCGCGCCAGGACGTGCCGACGGTGCGCGACTATCACACCAGCGAGAATCTCTGCGCCAAGGGCGGTTATGAGCTGATCGGCGATGCCAATGCCAAGGTCACCTTCCTGGCCACCGGCACCGAAGTCAGCCTGGCGGTGGAAGCGCGCGCCAAGCTGGCCGCCGAAGGCATTCCCTCGCGCGTCGTATCGATGCCGTGCTGGAAGCTGTTCGAGGAACAGAGTGAAGGCTATCGCAAGGAAGTGCTGGGGCCGGGCACCGTCAAGGTCGCCATCGAGGCTGGTGTGCGCGAAGGCTGGGATCGTTACATCGGCTCGGAACTGCTCAGCGACGGCGGCGCCTTCATCGGCATGTCCAGCTTCGGCGCCAGCGGCCCCTACAAGGACGTCTACGCCAAGTTCGGCATCACCGCCGACGCCGCGGTGGCCGCCGCCAAGAAATTGCTCAAGTAATATTCAGGAGAACGACATGGCTTTGCGTGTTGCAATCAACGGCTTTGGCCGCATTGGGCGTCTGGTTCTGCGGGCGATCGTGGAATCGGGTCGCCGCGATATCGAAGTCGTGGCCGTCAATGATCTGGGGCCCATCGAGACCAACGCCCATCTGCTGCGCTATGACAGCGTGCATGGCCGCTTCCCCGCCCAGGTGAGCGTG
>CANBZE010000331.1 GCA_947373775.1 Alphaproteobacteria bacterium | reverse complement strand
TTGTCGGTCAACGACTTCATCATGAAGGCGTCGGCCATGGCGTTGATGAAGCATCCAGATGTGAACGCGTCCTGGACCGACACCGCGATCCTGCGCCACAAGGATGCCGATGTCGGCGTCGCCGTGGCGCTGGACTTCGGCCTGATCACCCCGATCATCTTCAAGGCCCAGACCAAGGGCCTGGTCGAGATCAGCAACGAAGTGAAGACGCTTGCCGGTCTGGCCAAGGATAAGAAGCTCAAGCCCAACCAGTATGAAGGCGGCGGCTTCTCGGTCTCCAACCTGGGCATGTACGGCATCAAGAACTTCACCTCCATCATCAACCCGCCGCAGAGCTGCATCATCGCGGTCGGTGCGGGCGAGGAGCGTCCTGTCGTGAAGAACGGCAAGATCGAGATCGGTACCGTCATGACCGTGACCATGTCGGCCGATCACCGGGTGGTGGATGGCGGCACCGGCGCCAAGTTCCTGCAGACCCTGAAGCAGTTCATCGAAGAACCTGCTTCGATGCTGTTGTAAGGAGCGCGACCGATGGCTGACTCCTATGACGTGATTGTGGTTGGCGGCGGACCGGGCGGCTATGTCTGCGCCATCCGCTGCGCCCAGCTGGGCCTGAAGACCGCGGTGGTCGAGCGCGACCGCATGGGCGGCATCTGCCTGAACTGGGGCTGCATCCCGACCAAGGCGCTGCTGCGCTCCAGCGAGATCTGGCACCTGATGCACCGGTTGGACGAGTACGGTTTCAGCGCCGACAATTTCAAGTTCGACATCGAGAAGATCGTCAAGCGCAGCCGCGCCGTGTCCAAGCAATTGTCGGACGGTGTCGGCTTCCTGATGAAGAAGCACAAGATCACCGTCATCCCGGGTGAGGCCAAGCTGGCGGGCAAGGGCAAGCTGTCGGTGACCAAGGACGGCAAGGCCACCGATGTCACCGCCAAGAACATCGTGCTGGCGACGGGCGCCCGCGCCCGCACGCTTCCCGGTTTGGAGCCGGACGGCAAGCTGGTCTGGACCTATCGCGAGGCGATGGTGCCCACCATGTTCCCCAAGTCGCTGCTGGTCGTCGGGTCTGGCGCTATCGGCATCGAGTTCGCCAGCTTCTATCGCACGTTGGGCGCGGACGTGACCGTGGTCGAAGTGCTGGACCGCGTCATGCCGGTGGAAGACGAAGAAATCTCCGCCATGGCGGCCAAGGCATTCACCAAGCAGGGCATGAAGCTGAAGCTGGGCACGACGGTGACCGAGCTGAAGAAGGGCGCCAACGACGTCACCTGTACCCTCAAGGCCAAGGACGGCAAGACCGAGACCGTGACCGTGGAGCGGGTGATCCTGGCCATGGGCATTGTCGGCAATGTCGAGAACATTGGTTTGGAAGCGGCCGGCATCAAGGTCGAGAAGACCCACATCATCGCCGGCAAGTATGGCGAGACCGGCGTGGAGGGCGTGTGGGCGATCGGCGATCTGGTCGGCGGCCCCTGGCTGGCGCACAAGGCCATGCATGAAGGCGTGATCGTCGCCGAGAAGATCGCCGGCGTGAAGGGCGTTCATCCGCTCGACACGTCGAACGTTGCCGGCTGCACCTATTGCTGGCCGCAGGTCGCCTCCGTCGGCATGACTGAAGCCAAGGCCAAGGAAAGCGGCCGCAAGATCAAGGTGGGCAAGTTCCCCTTCATCGGCAACGGCAAAGCCATCGCGCTGGGTGAGGCGGAAGGCATGATCAAGACCGTGTTCGACGCCACCACCGGCGAGCTGCTGGGCGCGCACATGATCGGCACGGAAGTGACCGAGTTGATCCAGGGCTATGTCATCGCCAAGACCGGCGAGCTCACCGATGCCGAGCTGTCGCACACCATCTTCCCGCATCCGACGCTATCCGAGATGATGCATGAAGCGGTGCTGGCGGCGGATGGCGCGGCGATGCATATCTAATAGTGACCTGCCAAATCGCTTATTAGTCGCTTGACGTCTTCCGCCATCGCGGTCGTGTTGGTCGTGTTTGTTGTGACCAGACGTGCCTTGCCGTCCCAGTCGAAGAAAAATACCGCATTGGAGTGCATTACTTCATACGGTGGACCTTTCTTCACCGAATAAGCGACGCGATAGCGCCGCGCCAAATCGGCGAGCTGGTTTTCTGTCCCGCGTAACCCCTCGACTTGGGGCGAAAAAGCTGCGGCGTAGTCCTTCAGCACCGGAAGAGTGTCTCGGTCGGGGTCTACCGTCACAAATAGCACCTTGACGGCGGGGCTGTTCACTTTGGCCAGCATGTCGGTGAGGTTGGCTAAAGTGGCGGGACAAACGTCTGGGCAATGGGTATAGCCGAAGTACAGGACTACTGCGGAATAGCGATAAGTATTCCCGGTAATCGGGGTCCCATCGCTGGCGCGGGTCAAATGGAAGTCCAGCCGCGGCATGGCGCCGGAAATGTCGGTCATGTGGCTTGTCTGCTGGGGGGCTGGCTTGGAACAGCCGAGCAGGGTCAGCATTGCGAAAAATAAGGCTGTGATGCGCATGGCCGCGTCTTTATCACGCTGGGCGCAGGCGGCACAGGCGCATAATATCGCGCCATGTATATCCCCGACCATTTTCGAGAAGACCGGCCCGAGGTGCTGGACGACGCCATGCGTCGGATCGGCTTTGGCACTCTGGTCACGACGGGGCTGGAAGCCAATCATCTGCCGATGCTGATGGACGGTGGCGTGTTGCGCGGCCATGTCGCGCGCGCCAATCCGGTGTGGAAGCAGGGCGATGGGGCGGCGCTGGCGATCTTCCTGGGACCGCACGCCTATGTCTCGCCCACCTGGTATCCCTCCAAGGCCGCGACCGGTAAAACAGTGCCGACCTGGAACTACATTACCGTCCATGCGCGCGGCGCCATCAAATGGATTCAGGATGGCGATTGGTTGCGCGCCCACGTCACCGCCTTGAGCGAGACCCACGAAGCGGAACGGGCCGAGCCCTGGAAGGTGGACGACGCGCCCGCCGCCTATATCGACAGCCTGCTGCGCACCATTGTTGGTTTTGAACTGACCATCGAAACGCTGGAAGGCAAGTACAAGCTTAGCCAGAATCGTGACGCAGCGGATCGCGATAGCGTGCGCGAGGCGTTTGCGCACGAAGGCCGCACCGATCTTTCCGGACTGATGGAATGAAGCCCTGGGCCGGTTATGCGGGGTTGCTTGTGGTGGGGGCGGCGCTGGATCTTGTGGTGCGGCTGTTTCCGGCTGACCTGCCGGTGTGGCTGCCCTGGGAATTTTCCTGGCCCATCTACCTGGCCACGGCGCTCGCCTTGGCGTGGTTCTTCCGTGGGCTGAAGATGTTGCCCAGGACGCAGCATCCGCCGTTGTGGCGCAACATCTGTTTTGTC
>CANBZE010000330.1 GCA_947373775.1 Alphaproteobacteria bacterium | reverse complement strand
GTCATGGCATGGATGTCCAGGTTTTCCGCGAAAGCCTTCTTCAATTCCGGAATGTCGGCGATATGGGCCAGCAGCCGCAGCTCGATCTGGCTGTAGTCGGCGCTGATCAGCTTGTTGCCCTTGGCGGAGATGAACGCCTGGCGGATGCGGCGGCCTTCTTCGGTACGCACCGGAATGTTCTGCAGATTGGGATCGGTGGAGGCCAGCCGCCCGGTCGAAGTGGACGCCATGGCGTATGAGGTGTGCACCCGGCCGGTCTTGGCGTTGATGTAGCCGGGCAACGCATCGGTGTAAGTGCCGCGCAGCTTGGCCAACCCGCGCCATTCCAGCACCTTCTTGGCGATAGGGTGGCCTTGCGCCGCCACGTCTTCCAGCACATCGCTGTCGGTGGACCAGGCGCCGGTCTTGGTCTTGCGCCCGCCTTCGATCTTCATGCGATCGAACAGGATTTCGCCCAGCTGCTTGGGTGAGCCGATGTTGAACTCCCCGTCCGCCAGCTTGTGGATTTCGCCTTCCAGCTTGACCTGGGTCTTGGCGAAATCATTGGACAGCTTGCGCAGCATGTCGGGATCAATGGTGATGCCCGCCCGCTCCATGTCGGCCAGAACCATCACCAGCGGCCGCTCCAGGGTTTCATAAACGCATCGCTTGGATTTTTCGCGCAGCTGGGGCTTGAGCAGCATGTGCAGACGCAAGGTGACGTCGGCATCCTCGGCGGAATATTTGGTCGCTTCGGGCACCGGCACGCAGTCGAAGGTGATCTTGTCCTTGCCCTTGCCGGTCACTTCGCCAAAAGCGATGGGCGTGTGCGACAGATGCAGCTGGGAAAGCTCGTCCATGCCGTGGCCGTGCAGCCCGCCTTCCAGCACATAGGACATCAGCATCGTGTCATCGATGGAATCCAGGCGAATGCCACGCTGCAGGAACATCAGCGCGTCGTATTTCAGGTTCTGGCCCACCTTCAGGATGCTGTCGTCTTCCAGCAGGGGTTTGAGAATCTTCAGCAGATCGGCTTCGGCCATCTGGGTAATCGTATCGCCGCCGTCCTGGGCCTGGGACAAGTCCAGCGAAAGGCCGTCGCCCTTGCGATGGCCGCAAGGAATGTAACAGGCCTCGCCTGGCGCTACCGCCAGCGATACGCCGCACAGGTTGGCGGTCATGGGATCGAGTGAGGTGGTTTCGGTGTCGACGCAGACGGTGCCGACGGCATGGGCGCGGGCCACCCACTTTTCCAGCTCCTTGGCCGTCGTCACCGTGACGTAAGCGTCATGATTGATCGGCGCGCGCAAGGCGGCATCGACGGCCGGCGTGACAGGCGCGGGCAATTCCGGATCGCGCGATATGACATTCGCCACCGTCGGCGCAGCGGCGATGCCGTCCAGGTCTTCGACATTGTAATGCGCCGCCACCCGCTTGGTGATGGAGGTGAATTCCATCGCCTTCAGGAAGCCGAGCAAGTCCTTGCAGTCCGGCTCGCGCACCGCGAACTCGTCCGGCTTTTCCTTGAACGGCACGTTCTGGTCCAAGGTCACCAGCTTCAGAGAAATGCGTGCATTCTCGGCATTCTCGATCAGGGTCTCGCGGCGCTTGTTCTGCTTGATTTCGCTCGTCTTGCTGAGCAGCGTTTCAATATCACCATAGATGTTGATCAGCTCGGCGGCAGTCTTGATACCGATGCCGCGCACCCCGGGCACATTGTCGGTGGAATCGCCGGCCAGCGCCTGGACCTGGATGACCTTGTCGGGGGTGACGCCGAATTTCTCCAGCACCTCGGCGCTCGCCAATCGCCGGTTCTTCATGGTGTCCAGAAGTTCGATCTTGCCGTCCACCACCAGCTGCATCAGGTCCTTGTCCGAGGAAATGATGGTGCAGCGGGCGCCGGCCTCGTGCGCCAGGCGCGCATAGGTGGCGATCAGATCGTCGGCCTCAAAACCCTTCATCTCCACGCAACTGACGCCGAAGGCGCGGGTGGCATCGCGCACCAAGGGGAATTGCGGGATCAGGTCTTCGGGCGGCGGCGGGCGGTGGGCCTTGTATTCCTTGTAGATCGCGTTGCGGAACGTCTTCTCGCTGGCGTCGAAGATCACCGCCAGATGCGTGGGCTGTTCGGGGCCCTTCATGTCCTCCAGCAGCTTCCACAGCATGTTGCAGTAGCCGGACACCGCGCCCACCGGCAGGCCGTCGGACTTGCGGGTCAGGGGCGGAAGCGCGTGATAGGCGCGGAACAGATAGCCCGAACCATCCACCAGGTAGAGATGATCACCCTTTTTCAGGGCGCTCAATGATGCGAAGCCCCGGCTTTAAGCACAAAGCGCTTGTCGCAATAGGGGCATTCCACGCACGTTTCGTCACCCATTTCCAAGAACACCTTGGGATGGCCGAGCGCGCCGCCGCCGCCATCACAGGCGACGCGGGTGTTGTCGGTTTCGACGATTTCGGGAGCCTGGACGGGCATGGAACAACCTAAAACACGGGCCAGAAAAATGAAGATTGGGCGGATCATACAAGTTAAGCTTTGAGGGGCAAGAGACAGATTTGCGCATGGTCACCCTCAGCAGAATCTACACAAAAACCGGTGATTCCGGCGAAACCGGGCTGGGCGACGGCAGCCGGATTTCCAAGACATCGCCACGCATCGCCGCCATCGGCGCGGTGGATGAGACCAACAGCGCCATCGGCATCGCCCGGCTGGACGCGACCGGCGACGGCGATGCCATGCTGGCGCGCATCCAGAACGACCTGTTCGATCTGGGCGCCGATCTCAGCGCGCCGGAGGATGGCCGCAAGGCGGAAGGGCGGCTGCGCATCGCGCCGGCGCAGGTCGAGCGGCTGGAACACGAGATTGACGCGATGAACGAGAAACTCGCGCCCCTGACCTCTTTCATCCTGCCGGGCGGCACCGCGCTGGCGGCGCATCTGCATTTGGCCCGCGCCATCGCGCGTCGGGCGGAAACAGCAATGGTCACGCTGGCGGCGCAGGAAGCAATCAACGAAGCCGCGCTGCGCTATATCAACCGCCTGTCGGATCACCTGTTCGTGCTGGCGCGCACCGCCAATGACGGCGGCATGGGTGACGTACTCTGGATTCCCGGTGGGAACCGCTAACTATTCCGGACCGAGACGGCGGCCGAACACAAACGCCAGAATAACGCCCAGCACGCCCGTCGCAGCCCAGCCCGGCAGCGCCAGGAAGGAATAGACGCCCTGCGCCAGGGACGGCGCGTGGTTCTGCACCCAGCTCTTGAAGGCATCCAGGCTGTGCTGGTTCAGGATGCCCCAGACGGTGCCCAGGCTGCGCACCACCAGCTCGCCGCCGCGGTCCAGCGACGACACCGCGTCCGCGCCCAGCAGCATCAGGGCGATGACGATC
>CANBZE010000329.1 GCA_947373775.1 Alphaproteobacteria bacterium | reverse complement strand
GAGCAGGGTCACCAGCGAGATGTAGGTGACACCGACCGTCGCCACCATCTTGAAATAGACAAAATAGGCCAGCGCGGTATTGACCAGCGCGATCGCCAGCAGCGACGCCCAGACCGGCCAGCCAGGCACCGGCAAAGTCCAGGGATGATCGGCCAGCAGGGACAAGGGCAACAACAGGATCGCGCCGCCGGTGATCTGCCCAGTCGCGGCCTGCATCGGCGGCAAATCCTTGAAGCGGCGGCTATAGACGCCGCCAAAACCATAGGCGCAGGACGCGCCGATCACCGCCAGAGCGCCCCAGATGGTACTGGCGCCGGCGAACGCGTCCCGTCCCACCAGCACCACCACGCCGACAATGCCCAGCACGATGCCGGCGATCTTGGCCCATGACAGCTTCTCGTCATCGGTGCCGAAATGCGCCACCGCCACCATGAAGATCGGCGTGGTGGCGTTGAGGATCGAGGCCATGCCGCTGGTGATGCGGGTCTCGCCCCAGGCGATCAGCACAAAGGGGATGACGGTATTGACCAGGCCAAGCAGCAGGAAACGCGCCCAAAGCCCGGGGCTGCGCGGCATCGTCGTCCCTTGCGCCAACAGCCACAGATTCATGGCGATGGCGGCGATGCCCACCCGGCCCAGCACCACCGTAACCGGTGGCAACACCGCGACCAGGATTTTGTAAAAGAAGAAGGAACTGCCCCACAGCAGCGCCAACAACAGCAGCAATCCCCAGTTACGCGCACTCATGACGCCCCCTGCCGCTATATCAGCAGAGTCGCCGGCATCGCGCCTCCTGTTTTCAGCGTTTAAACCCGCGATTCTGGCCGCCACACTTTGCGACAACCATATTAATTCCGCCGCAAATGGTTCAGATGGGGTTCAGCGGGAACTTCCTATGCTCCTACGCGTAATGGCAGCAACAGAAAAGGACACGCCATGAAACGTCTACTGATAGCGACGACCGCTTTGACCAGGCTCATCGCGCCCATGAGCGAATCCTTCGCCCAGGGCTGGAATAACAACCGCCGTGACGATAATCGCCCTGCCGCCACGATGACGATGCAGCGTCACGACAATGATCGTCGCGATGACTATCGCAATGACAACCGCGACGGCGATTATCGCCATGACAATGGCCGGCATCGCGGCTGGTATAAAGGTGGCCGAATCGAACGCAATGACTGGAATCGGGGCCAGCGCGTCAGTGACTGGCAGAACCGCCGCCTGCAGCGCCCGCCGCGCGGTTATGAATGGCGCCGCGTCGACAACAACTATGTGTTGGCTGCCGCCGCGACCGGCCTGATCGCTGCGTTGGTGCTGGCCAACCGCTAGTTCTGGTTGAAGTATAAAGAAACGGCGCTCCTAACGGGGCGCCGTTTCCTTTTGTTGCCAGCGGCGCTTGCCCAACTGGTAAAGCGGGATGGCGCAGGCCAGCAGGGCCGCAGACCAGATGCCGGTCTTCCAGGCCGACACCAGGAAGAGCACCAGCAGAATCGCGTTCAGCGCCACGCTGACCAGCGCCGGCAGCGGAAACAACGGCATCTTCCAAGGCCGCGGCAGATCCGGTTCGGTCCGGCGCAACCGGATCACCGCCAGGCTGAAGCTGAGCAGGATGATCATCACGAAGGGCGCATAGAGATCCAGCAGGATCTCATACAGCTCGCCTTTCACACTGTCGGCGGCGATGATGATGAGCGAGATCGCCACGCAACCGGTCACCAGCGCGGCACGCGGCGTGCCGCTTTCCGACACGCTTGCCAGCGCCGGCGGCAGGCTGCCCATCCGCGCCATGGCATAGTTCGTGCGCGTCAACTCCATGATCTGGATGTTGGCCAGGGTGGCGACGCACAGGATCGCCAGCGCCGTGACGATGACGTTGCTGCCTTCGCCCAGCACGAGGCGGGCGGCATCGGCCGCAGCCAGGTTCGAATGCACCAGGGTGCCGATGGGCAACACGTGCAACACCGCGGCGTTGACCAGCAGATACAGCGTGGTGATGACGGCGATGCCCACAAAGGTGGCGCGCGCCACGTTGCGCTCGGGCGCGTTGACCTCCTCGCTGAAATAGATTGCCGCCTGCCAGCCGCCATAGGCGCCATAGATCGCGCGCAAGGCCACCATCGCGGCGACCCAGCTGAAGGCCGGCGGCGGCGGGACATCGGCGGTGGCAGGGACATGGCCCGCGAACAAGGCCGCCACCAGCACCACCAAGCCCACCGCCTTGAGCGCGGTGCCGATATTCTGCGAATTGCCGCCGGTGCGGGCGCCGATCCAGTTCAGTCCGCAGCACGCCGCCACCAGCAGGATCGCGATCTGGCCCGCGCTCAATCCCGGCAGCGCCCCCAAACGATGAACATATTCGCCGAACGCCGCGGTGATGAAGCCGGTGGAGACGGTGAGCTGGCACCAGTCCGCCCAACCGATCAAAAAGCCGCTGCGTGGTCCGACCGCGCGGGTGATGATGGAATAAGGCCCGCCCGCCAGCGGAATGGCGGCGCCCAGCTCCACCGTGGGCATGGCGTCGATGGCGATGAAGATGCCGCCGCCCAGCCAGACCAGAAGAATCCAGACGGGATCAGGAAAACCTGCCGCTACCACCGACGGGTTGCGCATGATGCCGGAGCCGACCACGCCGCCGATCACCACGGCCAGGCCAAAGCCCAGTCCAAAGATGCGCAGCAAATGGCCGCGCAACGCAATCGTTGGAATGGAATCGATGAAAGCTATGGCGATGCCCTCAAATCCGCGCCGCCAGTCTCCCGTCACGCCACCGGTATTGTCAAAGCGTCTTTCCGAGAGTGACGAGCCCTGGATACGGATGACTGCCGTAAGGCGGGATGGGCGCGAAGCCGAAGCTCTTATAAAGAGCAATCGCTGCTGTCATTTCGGGCAAGGTGTCCAACTTGACCTCAAGATGGTCCAGCCCCTTTGCCGTGGCGATGGCCGCCGTCACCAGCGCCTTGCCCAGGCCGGCCTTGCGCGCCTTGGGCCGCACGAACAGGCGTTTGATCTCTGCCACGCCCGGCGCCAACATTTTCAGCGCGATGCAGCCCAGCACATGGTCGCCGCGCTTGGCCAACAGCAGCTCGCCGCCGGGCGGACCATAGATACCGGGCAGTGACTCCAATTCCTGCGAAAAGCCCTGCGGCGCCAGATCGATCGGCAAGGTGGCGGCATAGGCACGAAACAGCGCCGCCGCCGAGATCATTTCGGTGGTGCTACGCGCCGGCGCGATGGTGAAGCTGTTATCGGAGCTGGTCGGCCACAGCATCGATGCCGGCTTGCGAGCAAAGCTCGTCCTTGTCGCCGCCCACCGCGCCCGACGAGCCCACGCCGCCGATCACTTCGCCGCGATACTTGATGGGCACGC
>CANBZE010000328.1 GCA_947373775.1 Alphaproteobacteria bacterium | reverse complement strand
TGAGGCAAAAAACCGAAAATTCCCTGTAATTTCCCTGATAAACAGGGAATTGGGGCAGAGACGGGTTAGATCAGCACTGTCACCACAGCCAGTTTTATCCCGATAGCCCCCGGGCCTTCGGTGATTGCGTCGCACCCCGTCAACGTTAGACTTGCCATCTGGCAAGAACCCAAAAGGGACTTGGCCGAAGAGGCGCGTGAACGCACACCTTCGAAAGGGCGGAATAAACTGCGATGCTGGACTTCGATCATGTCATCGCGCCGCTGACGCGGGACCGGTTCCTTGCGGACTTTTGGAACAAGTCGTTCCTGGTCGCAAAGGGCACGGCGGGCCGCTTTTCCGGTCTGCTTGGCTGGGACGAGCTCAACGCAATCCTGGAACAACATCGTCTCCACCCGCCGCGGTTCCGGTTGCTCCATGAGGGGCGCAATATCGAAACCTTCCGCTACACGACGCTGAGCGCGGACGGCATACCGCGACTGAACGCCGGCAAGCTCGCCGCTTGCCTCTCGGCCGGTGCGACACTGGTATTGGACTGCATGGAGGAATTGGCGCCCAGGGTAAGCCAGCTGGCGTCCTCGTTTCGGGACGCGCTTCATGCCAGCACCCACGTCAACCTCTATGCGGGCTGGCATAAGCAGAAAGGTCTCGATCTGCATTTCGACGCCCAGGACATCATGGTCCTGCAAGTGTCGGGACGGAAGCGCTGGCAGGTTTATCGGCCGACGCGGCTGAACCCGCTGCCCGATGACGAAGAAGCGCCGCCCAAGCCGGTAGACCCTCCTGTGTGGGATGGCATGTTGGAGGACGGCGACATGCTCTATATCCCGCGCGGATGGTGGCATGTGGCCTTTCCGGTCGGCGAGCCAAGCCTGCATCTGACATTGGCGACGGAGCCGCCGCTGGGCACGCACCTGCTTGCCTGGGTGATCGGGAAGTTGCGCCTTCACGAAGTGGTGCGAGCCGAGATTCCGTGGCTGAACGACGCCAAGGGGCAGACAGCTTATCTCAACGCTTTGCGTCCTTTGCTGTCCGAGGCGCTGACGGATGACGCCATCGCCGAATTCCGCCACGAATGGGAGGGCGCTTTGCAACCTCTTTCCCGTATCTGCCTGCCCGACATGCCTTATATCCAGGGTCAGGCACTAACCGACAGCCATCGCATCCGACTGGCGGCGGCGCATCATCTGCATTTCATGCGCAACGGTGACAGCTGGGAATTCAAGGCTCACGGCATGTTGTGCGGGGGAATTTCTCCCGATCTCGTGCCCGCACTTGAGTTGCTGAACGACACAAATGCCCTGAGCTTCGCCGAACTGTGCAGTCCTCTCGATGGCGAACCCGCGAAAGCCAGTCTGCGAAAATTGCTTGCCGCGCTCGCCCGGACAGGGGTGATTTCAATCGAAAAGGCGTAAAACGCGCTGCATTGCGTCACGGATGCTTGGACCCCCGGCCGCTTCCGCCCCGTCCAGAGCCCACCAAAGACCCAGGAAGTCCTGTTCGGGGTCGCCCCCGGGCCGCTCGCCGCCGGCTCGCGGCGTTCGTCGCTCCCGCAGGTCCACCGGACCTGCTCGCCCGGCTACAGCCGGGCCGCGCCTCACGGTGCAAAGATCGCGTAAAGCCACTGCAAAAACCCCCGGCCATGGTAACATTCGCCCCGGTGATCGTTTCCTGAGAGATACAAAAACAGGGGAAGCTTCATGGTCCTGCAAAAGCGACTGATGGTTTGCGCCTCGGCCCTGGGATTGATGGCCGGCGCCACCGCGCCCGCATCCGCGGCGCCCTGGACCCGCGGTTTTGTCGTCGGCGCTTATGAATATGCCTTCCGCTATGGCGGCCGCGCCGACTTTGCCCGCAAGGGCGAGATCGAACCCGGTGTGGACTGCCCGCATGGCGCCACCCGGCACTTCGCCGATCCCGACCAGACCAGGAAGGCCGTGGCGGTCCAGAAATGGCGTCTGCCGCAGGAAGCCGACATGGTCGCCCACCCGCCGGGCATCGAAGATGTTCGCTCGCCATTGGGCACGCGCTTCGGCATCTGGGTCCGGGCCCTGGCCTATCGCGGCTACAAGCGCGGCATCGAAACCTATGTGAATCCCTTCGCCGCGGAAGACCCCGGCCAGCCCCAGGTCAACAGCCGCATCGGCGATGGCTTCAACCTAGACGGCAAGATCAAATCGGCCGATTTCGTCAGCCCGGACGGCGAACGGGGCATCGACAACAACCTGTATCGCGCCTGGGGCTGTGATGCCCCCTGGCGCGGCAACGGCAATGCCACCCTGGACCTGCGCGCCAACGACAAGATGCAGGACGGGCTTTACACCATGGTCATCCGCCTGTCGGGCACCAAGGATCCGATGAACGATGACAATGCCACCCTGGAAATCGGCTTCTCGCCCGACAAGATCGTCAAGGACGCCCGCAACGGCGTGGCGGTGGATTATTCCTATCGCATTCTGCAAGCGGCCCAGTACACAAAGCTGAAAGCGACCATCCGCAACGGCGTGGTGGAAAGTGAACAGGTCGAACACCTGCACACCCCGCGCATCGCCTGGTTCTATGACCAGACCGGCGATACCAATTTCACCAAGGGCAAGGTCCGGCTGAACATCACGCCCGATGGATTGTCGGCAACCGGCCTTGTGGGCGGCTACCGCAACTGGCGCGATCTATATACCGAGAACACCTTCGCCCAGGATGGCGGCCAGCAGGGCGTACGGGAACATGAAGACCATGTCGCGCTTTATTATGCCCTGCGCCGCAATGCCGACGGCATGCTGAACCCGGCGACGGGAAAATATGACGGCATCTCGTCGGTCTATCGCATCCGGCTGTCGAGCGCCTATGTGGTGGATCCTGACAAGCCGATGGATATTCCGGTCCTGGCCGGCGATCTCTATCGCAAGAAAGTATTCGAGGCGATCAAGGCCAACACCATCAGGGGCGCGGAAACGCGTGTACCGCAGCCGGTGCCGCCGGGAACGGGTGAAGCCTCTTATCCCGGGATGGAGCGCGGCGTGCGCGAGCTGGCCAGCCGCGACTTCTTCCTCAAGACCCTGGATCGTCCGCACTATCCGGACGGCGTCGGCCGGGACAATCGCAACAACCCGATCGACGATCATGGCAACCGCATGGATGCGCAGGGCAAGATCGACGAGCGAGATGCTCCTGTAGCGCCAGCCAAGAAGCCGATGCCGCAAGTCAGCCGCAACTCTTGAATGATGCGCCCCGGATCGACTACGATCCGGGGCGTTTCGTTTTTGGGGTAGGTCGGCATGGGTCTGGAGCAGCTTCTCCACCAGGGGCTGGCGGCCCAGCAGAGAGGCGATCAGGCCGAGGCCGAGCGCTGTTATCTTGGCGTTCTAGCCCTGG